>CANBDL010000001.1 GCA_947367345.1 uncultured Alphaproteobacteria bacterium
CTGGTAACGTTCTACTTTCCCAGTGGCTTAAGCCCTAGTATCATCGACGCTAGATGGTTTCACTATCGAGTTCGGGATGGGATCGTGTGTGGCACATCTGCTATAATTACCAAACCAATTTAGGAGATATATCACTTGTTGAACTTAGATGATAGTATCACCTAAACTCTAACCTTTTTCAGAAACAAGCCAGTTGGGCTATTAGTACTGGTAAGCTCCATACATTGCTGTACTTCCACACCCAGCCTATCAACGTGGTGGTCTTCCACGGCCCTAATTGGGATAACTTATCTCGAGACGAGTTTCACGCTTAGATGCTTTCAGCGTTTATCTCTTCCATACTGTAGCTACCCTGCTATGCCCTTGGCAGGACAACAGGTCCACCAGAGGTATGTCCACTTCGGTCCTCTCGTACTAGAAGCAGCCTCTCTCAATTATCCAACGCCCACGGCAGATAGGGACCGAACTGTCTCACGACGTTCTGAACCCAGCTCACGTACCACTTTCATCGGCGAACAGCCGAACCCTTGGGACCTTCTTCAGCCCCAGGATGTGATGAGCCGACATCGAGGTGCCAAACCTCCCCGTCGATGTGAACTCTTGGGGGAGATCAGCCTGTTATCCCCGGCGTACCTTTTATTCGTTGATCGATGGCCCTTCCACTTGGAACCACCGGGTCACTATGACCGACTTTCGTCTCTGCTCGACTTGTGGGTCTCGCAGTCAGGCAGGCTTATGCCATTGCACTCTACACTTGGTTTCTGTCCAAGTTGAGCCTACCTTCGCACGCCTCCGTTACTCTTTGGGAGGCGACCGCCCCAGTCAAACTACCCACCATGCAGGGTCCAGGATCCGGATTCACGGACCTCTGTTAGATGCCAAGAAATGCAAGGGTGGTATTTCAAGGTTGCCTCCATAAAGACTGGCGTCCTTACTTCAAAGGCTCCCACCTATCCTACACATCCATTTCCTAGCACCACTGCAAAGCTGTAGTAAAGGTGCACGGGGTCTTTCCGTCTAACCGCGGGTACTCGGTATTTTCACCGAGAATCCAATTTCACTGAGTTGGAGTTGGAGACAGTGGGGCAATCGTTACGCCATTCGTGCGGGTCAGAACTTACCTGACAAGGAATTTCGCTACCTTAGGACCGTTATAGTTACGGCCGCCGTTTACCGGGGCTTCGAGTCAGTGCTTGCACACCTCGTGTTAACCTTCCGGCACCGGGCAGGCGTCAGACCATATACTTCATCTCTCGATTTTGCATAGTCCTGTGTTTTTGATAAACAGTCGCTACCCCCAATTCTGTGCCACCCACCAATAGTTGCCTACCAGTGGGCCCCTCTTCTCCCTAAGTTACGAGGGCATTTTGCCGAGTTCCTTCAACTCCATTCTCTCAAGCGCCTTAGTATACTCTACTCATCCACCTGTGGCGGTTTGTGGTACGGTCTATACTCTGGGGCTATTTCCTGGAAGTCATTCCCTGCACAGACAATCCAATAAGCCTGTACAAGTTACTGCCTTCGTCATCTCCCAGAAGGTCACGGAATATTAACCGTGTTCCCATCGACTACGACTTTCGTCCTCGCCTTAGGGGCCGACTAACCCTACGCTGATTAACATTGCATAGGAAACCTTAGACTTTCGGCGGACATGTTTTTCACATGTCTTATCGTTACTCATGTCAGCATTCTCACTTCCGATACCTCCAGTGCATCTCACGATGCCTCCTTCACAGGCCTACGGAACGCTCCGCTACCGCTTAGGTATGTATCTCTCATATCCTAAACCCGTCGCTTCGGTGTGTAGTTTTAGCCCCGTTACATTTTCGGCGCAAGAAGACTTAAATCTAGACCAGTGAGCTATTACGCTTTCTTTAAAGGATGGCTGCTTCTAAGCCAACCTCCTGGCTGTCTTGGTCTTCTCACTTCCTTTCCCACTTAACTACAACTTTGGGACCTTAGCGGACGATCAGGGCTCTTTCCCTCTCCACAATGGAACTTAGCTCCCACTGTGTGTCTGCTAATATTGATAGCTCGGTATTCGGAGTTTGTTTGGGTTTGGTAGAGATTGCTCCCCCCTAGCCCATTCAGTGCTCTACCCCCGAGTATCATATGTATTAACGCTCTACCTCAATAGATTTCGCGGAGAACCAGCTATCTCCGAGTTTGCTTGGCCTTTCACCCCTAACCACAGGTCATCCCCTTCTATTGCAACAGAAGTGGGTTCGGCCCTCCATTGAGTGTTACCTCAACTTCAGCCTGCCCATGGTTAGCTCACCCGGTTTCGGGTCTAATGCCAGTAACTATGTCGCCCTATTCAGACTCGGTTTCCCTGCGCCTACACCTAACGGCTTAAGCTTGCTACTGACACTAACTCGCTGACTCATTATGCAAAAGGTACGCCGTCACAGTTCTAATATGGTCACTTTCGCTTCCATACCCTGCTCCGACTGCTTGTAGGCATCCGGTTTCAGATCTATTTCACTCCTCTTCTCGAGGTTCTTTTCACCTTTCCCTCACGGTACTAATACACTATCGATCATCAGGTAGTACTTAGGCTTGGAGGGTGGTCCCCCCATGTTCAGACAAGATTTCACGTGTCTCGCCCTACTCGAAGATTACTGTTATTTTACCAATACGGGACTATCACCCTGTATCGTGTAGCTTTCCATCTACTTCTTGTTATTTGCAGTAACCTATGGCCTGGTCCGCGTTCGCTCGCCACTACTAACGGAGTCTCGGTTGATTTCCTTTCCTCTAGGTACTTAGATGTTTCAGTTCCCTAGGTTCGCCTCTTAAGACTATGTATTCATCTTAAGATACAGCGTAAAGCTGTGGGTTTTCCCATTCGGAGATCCACGGATCAAAGATTGTTTGCATCTCCCCGCGGCTTATCGCAGCATACTACGTCCTTCATCGCCTCCTGATGTCAAGGCATCCACCAAATGCCCTTTTGCGCTTGTTTCTTTAAAAGTCAGAATTTAGATGATATTTTTAATATCACTCTTAATTCAACTAACTCAACTCAGTTATTTCGCGTGTCTTATGTAAAACATAAGATTCGAAAAAACTCATGTACATTTGTAATTTTTATGATTGTTTGTTTTTGTTGTGATTTTAAGTCACACTAAAACATTCATCATAAACCTACAAATCTGTTGGTTTTGATATCTCTCTTGTATTCACTTTGTCTTAGAACTTCTGTGTTATGTGTAAGATTTACACTAAACATCAGATTTAAGAAGATTAGCCTTTAATCCTCTTGAATCTGGTGCTTGTTTTTTATTTTTCTTGGTTTATAGCTGTTTGGATTATGGTGGAGATAATCGGGCTCGAACCGATGACCTCATGCTTGCAAAGCACGCGCTCTCCCAACTGAGCTATACCCCCAGTGGTTTTTCTTTTGTGGTGTGTATGTAGTTTTGATTGTTTGTGATCTTGTTTTTTATTTGTTTTGGGTTGGTTTGTTTAGGTTGTTTATGTTTTTGCTTTGTTTTTCTTTTTCTTTTTTTATTGTTTTTTTATGGTGGAGATGATCGGAATCGAACCGATGACCTCATGCTTGCGGAGCACGCGCTCTCCCAACTGAGCTACACCCCCAATATTTAATGGGTTCTTGTTGGGTTTTATTTTTTCTTTTTATTTTTTTGTGTTTTGTTGTTTTGTTTTGTTTTATTTGGTTATGTTTGTCTTTTTTTGTTTTTTATTTTGTTTGTGGTGGGCCAGGGAGGACTTGAACCTCCGACCCCACGCTTATCAAGCGTGTGCTCTAACCAACTGAGCTACTAGCCCATAAATTTGTTATTTTGTCATTTGTGCTCTTTTTTTGACACTTAGATAGTCAATAGATGACGTGTGATGCCTTACACTGTTGGCATCTAAAAATTCCTTTGAAAGGAGGTGATCCAGCCGCAGGTTCTCCTACGGCTACCTTGTTACGACTTCACCCCAATCATTGATCCTACCGTGATCGGCTGCCTCCTTGCGGTTAGCGCACCGGCTTAAGGTAGAACCAACTCCCATGGTGTGACGGGCAGTGTGTACAAGACCCGAGAACGTATTCACCGCAGCATGCTGATCTGCGATTACTAGCGATTCCGACTTCATGTTTTCGAGTTGCAGAAAACAATCCGAACTGAGGCCACTTTTTTGGGATTTGCTCCGGCTCTTACTCCATTGCGTCCCTTTGTAGTAGCCATTGTATTACGTGTGTAGCCCAGCCCATAAGGGCCATGAGGACTTGACGTCATCCTCACCTTCCTCCGGCTTATCACCGGCAGTCCCATTATAGTTCCCAGCATAACCTGTTGGCAAATAATGGCAAGGGTTGCGCTCGTTGCGGGACTTAACCCAACATCTCACGACACGAACTGACGACAGCCATGCAGCACCTGTGTATATCCAACTAAATGGGGATATCATCTCTGATACCTTTGATATACATGTCAAAAGCTGGTAAGGTTTTGCGCGTAGATTCGAATTAAACCACATAATCCACCGCTTGTGCGGGTCCCCGTCAATTCCTTTGAGTTTTAATCTTGCGACCGTACTCCCCAGGCGGAATGCTTATCGTGTTAACTTCGACACTGAAAATAATTATCCAACGTCTAGCATTCATCGTTTACGGCGTGGACTACCAGGGTATCTAATCCTGTTTGCTCCCCACGCTTTCGCATCTCAGCGTCAGTTGTCACCCAGATGATCGCCTTCGCCACCGGTGTTCCTATGCATATCTATGAATTCCACCTCTCCATGCATAATTCCATCATCCTCTTTGACACTCTAGTCTGACAGTATCCAATGCAGTTCCCAAGTTGAGCTCGGGGCTTTCACACCAGACTTATCAAACCGCCTACATGCGCTTTACGCCCAGTTATTCCGAACAACGCTTGCTCCCTTCGTATTACCGCGGCTGCTGGCACGAAGTTAGCCGGAGCTTATTCATAAGGTACCGTCATCATCTTCCCTTATAAAAGAGCTTTACAACCCGAGGGCCTTCATCACTCACGCGGCATTGCTGGATCAGAGTTGCCTCCATTGTCCAATATTCCCCACTGCTGCCTTCCGTAGAAGTCTGGGCCGTATCTCAGTCCCAGTGTGGCTGATCATCCTCTCAGACCAGCTATAGATCATCGGCTTGGTGAGCCATTACCTCACCAACTACCTAATCTAACGCGGGTCGCTCCCTCAGCGATAAATCTTTGCTGTTTCCAGATTATTCGGTATTATCCATCGTTTCCAATGGCTATTCCGAACTAAGGGGTACATCCCCACGCGTTACTCACCCGTTTGCCACTAACGTATTGCTACGTCCGTTCGACTTGCATGTGTTAAGCATGCCGCCAGCGTTCGTTCTGAGCCAGGATCAAACTCTCATGTTAAATCTAATCCTGTTACAATTACTCAAAAGTTTTAACTGTTGCTTGTACTTTTTAGTTTGTGAACAGTATCAATGTGTATAAAACACGTCATCTATTCACTACCTAAATGTGTTTAATAAATTCTAAGATTGACTTTGTCTTTAAGAGCTGTATCGATCGGCTTCTTTCGTTACCGCCCGTCTACATTAATAATTCTATTTCAGAGCAAGAGACCCTGTCAATAGCTTTTCCCCAAAAAATTAAAAAAAAAATTAAAAATCGCGAAGAAAATATTCAAAACACAACAAAAACTTTATCAGTTCCAAGTGATAATAAGAGATAATGCAGGCACAAGGCACAATTAAAAACGCCGAACACCAAATCCATACAACAGACAATCAAAGATAGCACAGCAAACAACATTCAATACAAAAAAACAACAACACTGAGAGCTCGCATTCATAAAATCAAAATAAAAGAGAAAAACGCAATACAAAAGAAAAAGAAGATGGTGCCGACTAAAGGATTCGAACCCTCGACCTACTGATTACAAATCAGTTGCTCTACCAGCTGAGCTAAGTCGGCATATAACAGAAGGTGGGGCGAGCGATCGGAGTCGAACCGATGACCTCTAGAACCACAATCTAGCGCTCTAGCCAGTTGAGCTACGCCCGCCATACACACACGTATATACTTCATTATCATACCACGACTACATCTTCAATGCAAGAGCCCATCACGCAAAAATCAGCTTATGCCCAGAAAACACAAAACAAAATCAATATGGCTTTGACTTAAAAATCAAACCATGATACAATATCAACTTAAGAGATATCGTTGGTATAATCATTTGAACAAAACAAACAAACACGAAGCTTACATTGCAATAGTGATAGCATGGCTATTTTATTTCGTAGGCATAGTATCAAAAGTTGAATTTGGAGTCATAAAATGGGATCTCCAAAATATATTCGGACTTGATAACGCAACGATAGGCTTCTACTCGTCCCTGGCCTACTACATATACGCGTTACTCCAAATACCATACGGAATCCTGATAGACAAAATAGAAACCAAGAAAATAATATCAATATGCAGCGGTATATGCGGATGCGGAGTATTGCTTCTTGGTTTATCAAGCATAATGCATAGTATAAACATGGTAAAAATGGCCCGCATACTGATAGGCGCATCTGTGGCGCCGGCATTCCTATGCTGCTGCAAAATATCTGGAGAGTTTTTCCGCGAAAAATATTCTCTCATGATGGCAATATCGACATGCATAGGATGTATAGGGGGCCTGTGCGCAACTACATGCACAGAAATACTTGTTAAAAAATATGGATGGCAACGTGTAACTTTCGGAATAGTATTGCTATGCTACGTTGTATCTTTCTTGTCGTACTTATTTATGCCTAGTAAAATTCAAATTGAACACGGAAAGAAAAATGGCGCGCCAAGTATCAACATAAGAAAAAACATAGTATCCATAGCAAAAGACCCACGTATGTGGCTCGCATCCTACTACGGGTGCGCCTGCTACATACCAATAAGCGCATTGGCTGAATTATGGATAATCCCATTCGCAAAACTCAGATACCCTGACATCACATACACAACGATAGCTTCCGGACTAATCATGGTTGGATTTGGCATGGGCGGATTGTTCACCGAGTTTGTTGCAAAAAAAATCAATAGCTATAAAAGAGCTATGAATATTGCATCAGCATTTATGATAATTCTATTTGTTACAGCTGTATACTGTAATACATTGAGCTATACAGTGTTCTTGGTGACACTATTTTTTGGGGCGATGTGTTCCGGATCCAACACCCTGGCCTTCGGAATCGGATACACATTCTGCAAACCAGAGTATGCGGGATTATCGGGAAGCTTCATAAATACAATAGTATCGCTAAGCGGCATACTGCAAATGCTTCTTGGCAATATATTGTCGAGTCAAAGAAGTATTGACGGTATAGATACAATAGAGATGTACCAAAAAACATTTGTATTGGTAATAATACTGATGTTCTTGGCATTCGTATTCTCAATGATAATCCCAAACGTAAAGCCGCAACGAGAGGAGTAAAAGCAAGTGGCTCAAAGCGATCTTGGTATTTTCAAGGATATAACCCCAGTTCTTGACGTATACTACCAAAAACGAGCTAAGCTCTTCACCAGATTGATCGGAACAAGAATCATAGACGCCCTACTCCACATACCATATCGCATCGTTGAAAAGAAATACGTAGACAGCTTATCGCGAAAATACGAGAACCAAACCATATGCATCAAATGCTTGATAATTAATATTACGAATCCAGCACGCAATACAAGGCAACCACTAAAAATACATTGCCAGGTCGGCCAAGAAATTTTGGATATAGTAATGTTCGGCAAGAAAATATCGTTCTATAGTCCCGGAGAAACAATATACGTAGTTGGTAAGTTGACAATAGATGAATACGGGCGTAATAGCATCTTACACCCAGACAAGATATCAAAATTACCATCGACGATATCGTATAACACGGGGTTTTTCCCGATTTACGCATTAACAACCGGAGTCACTCAGGATTCGCTTTATAAACTGATGCACATGTCATTGAATATACTGCATCACGACAATATTCCAGAGTGGCATGACGCAAAAACAATGCAAGACATGAACCTGGTTGGTATGTATGAGGCTTTCTCATCAATTCATAGCCCCAGTACAATTAGCCAAAACCAGAAAGCATTAGACCGTATATCATTCGACGAGATACTGTCGGAGCAAATCGTTATAGAGAAGGCGAACTCACAGATCTCTGACGGAATATACATAGACGGATGTACAGAATATGTTAAGCAATTCATAACAAAAATCCCGTTCGAACTAACAAAATCGCAAGTACAAGCCATAAACGAAATAATCGAAGACATGGCGAGCGGCAAAGTCATGGTACGCCTTCTTCAAGGCGATGTAGGCTCAGGAAAAACGATCATAGCAATAGCCGCATCAATGCATGTTATTGCACGAGGATATCAGGTGGCAATACTTGTTCCAAGCGAGATACTGGCGCAACAGCATTATAACAACATAATGCAATACACAGATACATTATCAATACGTCCAGCTCTACTAACATCTACAACGAAAAACAAAAAAACAATTATCAATGGTATAGCAAGCGGGGCATTCAACATAGTTGTCGGGACTCACGCAATCATACAAGACAACGTACAATTTCAAAACTTGGGATTTATCGTGATAGATGAACAACATAAATTTGGTGTATCCCAGAGGCTTTCTCTAATCAACAAGGGGAAAAACCCGCACATCCTAAGCATGAGCGCAACACCAATACCAAGAACAATGGTTGTGTCCTTGTACGGCGATATACACATATCAACCATTGACGAAAAACCAAACAACCGCAAAGAAATAATCACGACTTCTCTTCCAATAACAAGAATCATGGAACTAATACAATCAATAAAAAGAGTTATAGCAAGGGACGAGAGGATATATTGGGTATGCCCACTTATAGAAGAAGAGGAAGAACAAAATACAAAGACATGCGTCAATATAAGATATGAATTCCTAACACAATACTTCGATGACATGGTTGGCATCATACATGGAAAGCTCAAGGAACAGGAGAAGCACGATGTATTCGGCAAATTCATAAGAGGTGAAATCAAAATCCTAGTAACAACAACTGTTATAGAAGTAGGTATAGATGTAAAAAACGCTACAGTCATGATAATAGAAAACTCAGAAAACTTTGGGCTGGCGCAACTGCATCAACTGAGGGGAAGAGTGGGACGGTCAAATCTACAGTCGTACTGCATCCTCCTCCACAATAACAAAATCAGCAGCACTGCACGACAAAGAATACATGCTATAAAATCAACAAACGACGGATTCAAAATAGCCGAAGAGGACCTGCAGATGAGGGGGGGCGGGGAAATCATAGGAACAAGACAAAGCGGGAAAAGACGATACAGAACATTCGATCTCGAAGATATCACGGCCGACAAAATTCAGCGCATGTTCTGCTACGCAAGGAATCTGGCAAAAAACATAGTCAAATATGATAGAATTGAGAATTATAAAGTTATGTTGGAAATCTACAATAAACACAGTAGCAACTGTGACGATATATCAAACAGCCTGTAGGATCTAACGCAACTTTTAATAAAGAGAAAAGCCACCATGAGAATAGCTACCTGGAACGTTAATTCAATTCGCGCCAGAATTGAACATGTCGTATCATTCTTACAGCAATACAACATAGATGTAATGCTGCTCCAGGAACTCAAGTGTACTAAAGATTTATTTCCGTCACAAATCTTTGAAGATCTCGGATATAACTGTGCAATATACTGCCAGAAAGCATATAACGGGGTAGCTATTTTATCAAAAAACATTATCGAAGATATTGTAGACGGTTCAAGTATATTCCAGAACGATGATCAAACTAGGTATATCGAAGCATTTACTGGCGGACTAACTGTTGCATCTGTATACGTCCCAAACGGTCAAGATCGCGTCAATGTGGAAAGCGGCGTACCGTATGCATATAAACTGGATTTCATGAAGAAATTACAGAGTCACATACTGTCACAGGGATATGCTCAGAATAATTTTGTCATAGGCGGAGATTTCAATATCACAAGAGACGATCAAGACACATACGACCCAAAAATATGGAACGAGACAAGAATAGCGTGTACAAAACCTGAACGCCAAGCAATCAACGAGTTTATCAATCAATTATCTCTTGATGATGCCATGAGAAAACACGGTTGTTGCGATTTCACATGGTACGATTATCGTCATAATAGCGTTGCAGAAAACAGGGGTCTCAGAATAGATTACATACTAACATCACAGAAGTTGCAAACAGTCTCATGCATAACTGATATATCATACAGGAAGCTTCAAAGAGCGTCAGACCATGTGCCTGTTATATCAGATATAGCTGAAGATAGTATATGATTTAAGAGAGTGGGTGAATGATCAAAATTATGGAGGACAGCTTATGAGAGACAATATGCAATGCATCTTCGAATATATAAAACAACAAATAAATGATCTTGATATTTTTAAAGTTATATCAAACGATAATAAAGATCTGTATATAATCAGAAACTCATTGTCAGATTGCGAGAAAATTTTAGTATTCGGTATTGGTGGTTCAAGTCTTGGAGGGAAATGCCTTGTAAAGTTCGGATGCATCATGGATGATCTTGATGAAAGAGTTGTATTTATAGAAAACGTGGACCCGATATCCTTCTTAAGAACAATCAATAGGTGTAACCAAGACAAGACGGGTATAATCGTAATCTCAAAATCAGGCAAGACAACGGAAACCCTAATGCTGTTCCTAACTCTTGTAAATCTATGGAAAGACTTTGACCACAAACGAAGAACCGTTGTAATTACAGAAAACTCTGAAAATAATCCACTCAGAGACATTGCATTTGACCTCGGAGCCAGAATTTTAGATCATCATAAAAATATCGGAGGAAGATACTCGGTATTCTCGAACGTAGGGCTTTTGCCGGCGGTCCTGAATGATATAAACATCGAAAGCTTTCTTGACGGAGCCAAAACAGTAATCACAGAAATACTCGAAACACAATATATTGAAGACTGTCCAATAATAAAAGATATATACATGATGGATAAGGCATTTAATACAAAAAGCGAACACGTTGTAATGTGTTATTCAGACGCATTTATTGAATATGGCAAGTGGTATTCGCAACTACTGTCAGAGAGTCTCGGCAAGGATGGATTCGGCATTACCCCTATTCCGGCAACAGGAACAGTAGACCAGCACTCTCTTTTGCAGTTGTTTATGGGCGGCCCAAAGAACAAACTATTTACGATAATAACGCAAAAACGCCAACTCGAGACACCAAAGATCACCAGCAAATACTCTGTGATAAATAACCACAATATAGCTGATCTTATGGTTGCGCACCAACATGCAACGATAGAAACAATCAAAAAAATTGCATCTGTTAGGGTTTTAAATTTTGAACAGTTTTCTGTAAATACTTTGGGATTCTTGATGGCCCTATCATTTGTTGAAATAATAATGATTGGGCAATTACACGATATAAATCCTTTCGATCAGCCAAATGTCGAAGAACAAAAAGTACTCGTACAAGAATATCTAAAAGTGCAATAAACCAAAAACGGTCAAGACAGATACACAAATACAATGCGAGAGCATAATAGTTTGACTGTATCCGTGAGTTGTGCTGTTGTCGGAACCGCCTGAATGCGAGATGACTTGAAGTTTGTATTGCCGAGACCGCCCTTCCATCCCTGGATAAGCAACACCATATCGCCCTCGGTCGTCAAGTCTGCTATCTCAGCTTCTTTGTGTTCACCTAGTATCTGTGTACCGACAGGCACTTGCAGTATGATATCATCAGCTGATCTGCCTGTACGATTCTGACCAGCGCCCGGCATACCGTTTCTAGCCTTGAAATGCTGTTGGTATCTGTAGTCTATGAGTGTATTGAGATTGTTAGCGGCTACAACATAAATACTTCCGCCACTGCCACCGTTACCACCATCAGGCCCACCAAATTCGATAAACTTCTCTCGTCTAAAACTTGCGCATCCAGCACCACCATCACCTGCTTTGATATATATTTTGCTTCATCGAGGAATTTCATTGTGTCGCGTATTGTTTGATACATGTTAATGTTATGCTACATTTGGCAAATCATTACACACCATGTTGTTCTTGATTAATTGTATAGCCATAACATCACTCCTTGTTTAGCAAAGATCAATCTTGACTTTTAATATCGTATATGTTATGGCTTAATTTTTAGTCTTATATGAGAAGTAATATGAAAAACGTTATATATAATGATAAAATCTTTGATTGATGTAATAATGAGCAATCAAAGTAATCACGTCCACATTATAAAGGCGAAATTCTACGATATACAAAATAATATTCAGGGTTATGAATTAAGAGAAAATTGTAATAAAATAACAGAAGCAATACGAAAGGCTGAAGAAGAACGCAGAGCTGCATTGATACGTGCGCATGTCCAGCAGCAAAACGTACAACCTCGTGACGAATGCTTAACCCCTGAATAGCTCTCACTAAAACTCATGAGAATAGTGGCGCCTAAGATGATTAAGCTGCTGTATATCCACTTGGTGTGCGCAGGTTTCTGCTACCAAGTGCGTAAACAATTATTGAAGTAGCAATGTCAGCATGACCAACGTATGAATATTCAATATTGCGCCCAAATTCTGATTTTAAAAAGAAACAGATGTTAGGAAACGTATCCAAATACTGGTCTTTAAGATTTCGTTTGATATAGGTGGCCATAAAGATCTGACATTAGATTGTGAATGCCATGAGGTCTTCTAATTGTACTAAGCGACAAAAAAGATCTTGTCTCTCTGGGGGCAGAAGTCTTTGTATGCGTATTGTGTATAGCTGAAAATGAGGCTATATCTCTGAGTATTGTCGTTAGGTAAATTTTCTTTATTCTCCATCCTCAGCGATCCTCATTACATCCTCAACACTCAACCCAGATGCATCAGATATTTGCTCAATAGTTAATATGTTTAGTTTTATGAGGTTTTTGGCAGTCTCGATTTTTGCATTTTTCGCACCTTCTTTTAAACCTTCCTCCCTACCAATCTTTAACCCCTCCTCTCTTCCAATCTCCAATCCCTTCTTGATTCCAATCTCTTCTCCTTCTTTTAAGCCTTTCTCCATCCCCTCGTTATAATGCTCAGCCATACCACTATGCACATCACTCAGAAACAACATACGATCGTTGTATTCCATCCTTGCTTCTTTGTTATGGCTTAGGTATGCTAGTTCTGCGAGGGCATCTTGCATTATTGGTATATCTAGGTATTTATCCGAAAGCTTCTTTGGGTGTTTTATAAAACTCATCCAGCCCTTAAACATATCATCGAGAGGTTGACCGTTCATTGCTTCAAGCTTTGATAGCTCAATAACAAATATCCTAAGATGCTCAGATGCTATCTCAACAGGATCAACACCATTATACTTATACATCAAGACAGCTTCATGAATACAGCCTTGTCTACTCGTAACGTCCTGAAGTGTAATCCATATAATTATGCGATCTGGTATTTGATGATATTCCTGACCCTGAGCTATTGTATAGTCTCTCAGTATTACAGCATTTGTAAATTCAGCTCTTGATATAACGTCTTTTACGTTAATGCATTGCATCTCTACATTGATTATTGTACCGTCATCAGTTGTAGCCTTGACATCAAGTCTAATTGATTTACCATCTGGAGTGGTTTTTCTATATTCTGTAGGATCTATTATTACATCCTTGATATGTGGTTGTCCTACAAGAATAGAATTAAGAAGCGAGATGAGACGCTCCTTACTGTTCTGAGATCCAAACAATCTACAAAAGACATAATCAACAGATGGTAGCATTAAGTCATTATCGTTTTTTATTTTTTCGTAGTCTATTTTGGGCATACTTTGTGCACCATCTTTGATGTAGTGTTGTATACATCTATTTTATCATATGCAGTACTGGTAATATTTCTTGTGCAATTATACACAATAAAACCACCATCACGCATCAATATTAACAACCTTCTCGGCATTAGCCTGGATAAAATCCCTTCTAGGCTCCACAACATCACCCATCAGTATCGAGAACATCTTGTCTGCTTCTTCGGCTTGGTCTAATCGTACTTGCAGCAGGCTTCTTGCGTTAGGATCCAAGGTCGTCTCCCACAGTTGGTCGGCATTCATCTCACCCAAACCTTTGTAGCGGCTGATTGATAGACCCTTGCGACCGATGTCCATTATTGCCTGGGAGAGTTCACCTATGCTATTAATCGCAATAAACTCGTTCTTGTCGATAACCTCCAGACTGAAGCCGCCACTCAATACAGCATCCATCTTGCCCTTTACTCTCTGTATCGACTTAACCTCAGGAGTGTCGAGTAGGGCTGAGTCTATTTCTATGGTTTCGCTCGCACCGAATGAGTTGTGGATCAGGCTCAGGTATCCGTCTTTGTTGGCAGCCATAGCAATGTATGAGTCGTCCACCGTGTCGTACTTATGCAAGTTGCCGTTCAGCTTTTGTAGATTCTCGTCAGTTGGGTCGATGAGGTAATCGCTCATGAGTACATGCTCAAGCACAGATACATTTTTTATCTTGGATTTGATGTTGAGCAGGGTATTGTGCATCTTGAGGGCCATGCTCGCCACATTGCAGAACTCAGACCCAACCAGCATATCGCTGCCATCCACAGATACGAGCCTTACATTGTTCGATACGCACGACACGAGGTAATCCTCGAACTCACGCTCATCCTTGATGTAAACTATCGACTGGCCCTTCTTGACTCGGTATAGAGGTGGCTGAGCTATGTACAGATATCCCTTGTCGATAATCTGAGGCATGTGACGATAGAAGAATGTCAGGAGGAGTGTGCGTATGTGGCTGCCGTCCACGTCAGCGTCTGTCATGATTATGATCTTGTGATAGCGTGTCTTCTCTATATCGAAGTCGTCATCCCCTATGCCGGCCCCTATGGCTGTAATGATTGTACCTATTGTTTCTGATGAGAGGAGTTTATCGAAGCGAGCCTTTTCAACGTTCAGGATCTTGCCTCGCAAAGCAAGTATGGCCTGTGTCTTGCGGTCTCGACCCATCTTGGCTGAACCTCCTGCCGACTCACCCTCTACTATGAATATCTCGCTAAGTGATGGGTCCTGCTCGGAACAGTCTGCCAACTTGCCCGGAAGAGAAGCTATATCAAGTGTACCTTTCTTACGTGTTAGCTCTCGGGCTCGGCGAGCTGCCTCTCGAGCTGCTGTGGACTCGTAGATCTTCTCCAGTACAGCCTTAGCATGGTTTGGATTCTCCTCCAGCCATTGCTTCATTACGTCACCTACTACGGCCTCGACTATAGGCCTTACTTCTGACGATACAAGCTTATCCTTGGTTTGGGAGGAGAACTTAGGGTCAGGCACCTTGACGGATAGTATGCAGGAGAGTCCCTCGCGTATGTCCTCTCCGGTAATCAGGCTGCGTAGGTCCTTCTTGCTATTTCCTCCAGACTTTACATTGCTGGTTAGGGCATAACTTGTTATGACCCTTGTTAGAGCTGACTTAAGACCTGATAGGTGAGTACCACCGTCCCTTTGAGGTATGTTGTTGGTAAAACACAGGATGTTCTCGCGGTAGCTGTCTGTCCACTCCATCGCGAATGACACGGTAATACCCTTATCTTCGTCGTGGCTATCTGCGTAGATCATCTTGCTGTGTATGGCGTTCTTGCCGTCGTTTATGTATTTGAGGAATGACTTGAGGCCTCCTTCGTAGTATAGCTCCTTCTGGTATGGTGAGTCTATACGCTCGTCATATAAGTCTATGCGTACTCCGCTGTTGAGGAAGGCTAGCTCCATTATGCGGTTTTCTATTGTATTGCGGTTGAATTTTGTAATCTTAAATATTTCTGCATCTGGTAGGAATCTTATCATGGTGCCGTTCTTCATGTTTGGATCGTCGCATAGGTACTTGAGACTGTCAACCGGTACACCGTGATCGAACTCCATGTAGTATTTCTTGTTTTCCTTCCAGATGGTTAGCTCGAGCTTGGATGAGAGGGCGTTGACGACAGATACACCGACACCGTGAAGACCTCCTGATACCTTGTATGAGTTCTGGTCGAATTTACCTCCGGCGTGGAGTTGTGTCATAATAACCTCTGCAGCTGATACACCCATCTCAGGATGTATGTCTATAGGAATACCACGACCATTGTCCATTACTCTTACCCAGTTGTCTTCCTCGATTGCGACAGTAATATTGCTGCAATAGCCGGCTAATGCTTCGTCGATGGAGTTGTCCACAACCTCGTAGACGAGATGATGCAGGCCTGTGCCATCATCTGTGTCACCTATGTACATACCAGGTCTTTTGCGTACGGCATCTAGACCCTTGAGTACCTTTATTGATTCTGCGTTGTATGTTGTGTTTGGGTTTTGGTTCTGGTTTGAGGTTGTCATATTGTTCCTGATGATCATGCATGTATAACTGATTATATTTTAGCATGTTTGTGTGCTACAGCAAAGAATGCTCTTGTGCGTGATTTTAATATGTATTTATATCTGCGCCAGTTCCACAAAAATTGCGAACCTCATCCCTGATTTTTTTATGCAAAGCCACACAGACGTCAGTGTTGTTGAGAGTTACACCATATTCCGTAAGTATATCTGTAGATGTTGCTATTGGAGACTTTGTAAGATTTATACCGATACCTATAAAAATATAGTCTCCGTCGTTTTCTATTAGTACACCCGATATTTTTTTTCCTCCCACGAGTATATCGTTTGGCTGCTTGATGGCTGCCGATATATTCACGTTCACAGTCTTGTTTATTTCTTCAAGATAACTTT
This sequence comes from uncultured Alphaproteobacteria bacterium, assembly GCA_947367345.1. GTDB lineage: Bacteria > Pseudomonadota > Alphaproteobacteria > RUG11792 > RUG11792 > CANBDL01. The sequence continues at coordinate 16,811 of CANBDL010000001.1, forward strand.
TGATTGCATGTAAAACCACTGTACGTGGATCAACTGAACAAATAAATGTGCCTGAAACAAAAATAAATGTACCGTAAAAATTTCCAAGAGGAGATTCCCACAGGCGGCCGTTAAGTCTACCTCTGCCGCATGTTTGCGTGTCAGAAAGTACTAGGGTGTCTTGGGCTACATTATTGTGTAGTACGTATTTTTTAGCGTAATCGCTTGTACTGTCTATAGTTTGTAAATGTATTACTCTTAGTTCTTGCATCTTTAGACTTTGCTAATACATATAATCAAGTATCCATCTCCTCATACTCAAGTTTTGATATAAACCATTGTTTTTTATGAGTTTCTTTTGTAAGATCTATTTTATACAGAATAGCTTGATATATATTGTTGGGATTATCGTATGATACGTCTTTGTCATCTTTTACAGACGAGATTTGGTTTGCTATGATGTCAACAGAAACTTTTATATCATTATTATTTGACGCAATATCTTTTATACATATTAATTGATAATCAACGTCTATTGACTGAACAAGATTATATTGTGCGAGCTTCTCAATGCGTTGTGTAAACTTGTTCAGCAATCTCTCTGATAGATGTTTTTTTAATTTGTCGATGTCTTTATTTTTAAATCCATCTATAACGTTTGATAGTATTTCTTTGATATTAAGGATGAATTTTGTGATATCTCCGTCTTGTATATGCTTCTTAAGATCTTGCATTTTGTTGTTTTCTTCTTCGTGTTGTGTTTTTGTTTGCAACAATAATGCGTTATTTGTATTTGACATATACTTTTCTATTACTTTGTTGTGATTCATTGTGCTGCGTTCTTTTGGTTTTTTTGAAATCTTACTAGATTGGCGGAAGAAGTCGAACATTAATATGATGATTAATACAATAAATGATGCATATAATAGCATTACAAAATTACTCACAACAATTCCTCCAAATGTAATTTTACAATGTTAGTCTATAAGCCGGATTCTGTACCACAAGTGGCGTCAATCATTCATCTTGGTTGTCTGTTGCCAGGCAACTCTAGCGACCTACCCGGATAATTCTTGCGTGGCAGATGACGCAGGCCTAAGCTAAGCCGATTACCCCTATTTGGTCTTGCTTCAGGTAGGGTTTACAATGCGAGCCATGTCACCACAGCCCCGGTGCGCTCTTACCGCACCTTTTCACCCTTACTGCTATGCAGCGGTATATTTTCTGTTGCACTTTCCCTAAATGCGGTCATGACAACCGCACCCGCTGGACGTTATCCAGTACCATATCTGCCGGAAGTCCGGACTTTCCTCCATAAATGGCGATTGACCGACTAACATTGCAATGATATTTTAGCATTATTGATCTTTGTCTTCAAATTGTGATCACGATCTTTTTCGCGCTTTCTATATTATAATGAAAATGTAAACTAACAAATATGGTGATATGTTATGTCAATGATAGTAGATGTTGTTGCTCGCGAGATACTAGATTCGCGCGGATTTCCAACGTTGGAAACAGAAGTTGTACTTGAGAGCGGTGTAATTGGGGTAGCCTCGGTTCCGTCTGGAGCCTCAACAGGATCTTTCGAAGCCTTGGAGTTACGTGATGGTGGAGACCGTTATCATGGCAAGGGTGTGCTTAAGGCCATTGAAAATGTTTCAAAAATGTCAGAGAGTATTATTGGTTTTGATGCGATGGATCAGAGGGGTCTTGATAATCTTATGATCGCAATTGACGGTACAGACAATAAATCTCAATATGGCGCGAATGCAATATTATCGATAAGTCTAGCTGCCTGCAAGGCTGCAGCACAACTTGTGGATCTGCCATTGTATCAATACATAGGCGGCTTCGCTAATCTTGGTATGCCCGTTCCTATGATGAATGTACTGAATGGAGGTTCCCATGCGGACAACGGCTTGGACATACAGGAATTCATGATAATGCCTGGGTATGAAACAACAATGTCTGAGTATGTTCGTATGTGCTCAGAGATTTATCATTGTCTTAAAAAACATTTGAAGTCGATAGGGCTTAATACAAACGTTGGAGACGAAGGTGGTGTTGCGCCAAACATATCATCAACAAGCCAAGCCATAGACCTGATACTCGAATGTGTTGCAAAGGCTGGATACAAACCTGGCGAGGAAATATGCTTGGCTCTTGATGCGGCTTCATCGGAGTTTTACAGAGACGGTAAGTATCATATAGAGGACTCAGTAAAATCATCAGACCAGATGATTCAATTTTATGAGAATCTGGTGAGACAATATCCGATACGGTCAATTGAAGATGGTTTGGCTGAGGAAGACTGGTCTGGTTGGGCAAATATGACGGCTCAGATCGGTTGTAATGTTCAGCTCGTTGGAGATGATCTATTCGTTACGAATCCAAAGCGTTTGGCGGTGGGTATAGAACAGAAGGCGGCTAACGCAGTATTGATAAAGCTGAACCAGATTGGTACTCTCACAGAAACGCTTGATACAATAAAGATGGCGAAGAACAACAAATACAACGTGATTGTTTCGCATAGATCTGGAGAAACCGAGGATACAACGATATCAGATCTTGCCGTTGCTGTAGGGGCTCAGTATATTAAAACAGGGGCTCCTGCCAGAGGCGAGAGAGTCGCTAAGTATAATCGTCTTATGAAGATTGAAAACGAAATGATTGACTAGCCGTTACTTCTAATCGTACAATGTGTTTTGCATTGTGCGCGTTTCTTGTTGTCTTTATGATTCCAGACATGTTGTTGGATTTTGTAAGTCAAAGTATTTTAAAATAGCTGTGGCTATGTCTGCAAGAGTTTTGATGTCTCGCCATATAAAATCATAAGCGTCATCTCCAACAAATACAAATGGTACTGGGTTGCACGTGTGAGACTTATGTATCTCGCCATCTTCAGTATACATTTGTTCACAATTACCATGATCTGCAGTAATTATCATACTGTAATCTTCAAGGTTATTGTATATCTCTTCTATGCATTTATCTATTGACGTTATTGCATCACATGTTGCATCGTACATTCCTGTGTGTCCAACCATATCAGGGTTTGCGAAGTTTGCGATTATTATGTCGTATTGATCTCTTTGTATTGCTTCTAGTATTGCATTTTTTACTTGTTTGCATGACATTTCTGGGCAAGTTGAATAATCTGTGGTTTTTGGTGATGCGATAAGCGTGCGATCTTCGCCTTTGAAAGGCTCTTCACGTCCCCCATTGAAAAAATACGTTACGTGAGCATATTTCTCTGTCTCCGCTACTCTTAACTGTTTGAGATTATTCTTTGAGATTATTTCTCCGAGCGTTTCTTTGATTGGTTCTTCTGGGAATAATATTTGAGCATTGGAGTCTATTTTATTAGTTACATTAACCATGTTTATTATTTTGTAATTATTATTTTGTAGTATAGATAATATTTGTTTTATTCTGTCTGTACGATAATTTAGCATCCAGAAAATATCTTCTTGGCTAGATCCTTTATACAGTGTATTAACGATGGGCTTTACTTGTTCATCATATATGTTTTCATTGTATGAGTTTTGTATTGCAGAAATAAAATCATTTGTGGAATTGCCGATTGCCTTTGTGATTGCTTCATATGCAATGGATGTACGATCCATGTTGTTGTCTCTGTCCATAGCATAGAAGCGCCCCTGGATAGTCGCTATCTCCTCAGGTTTTATTTTGCATGTATTGATGGCTTTGCTTATATCATCTATGGCGGAATTGTATGAGACATCTCGTCCATCTAAAAATAAATGTAGCCAGAATTTTTTATCAATTCTTCTTAAATAGTTAACAGCCCAGATGATATGATCCATATGGCCGTGAACTCCTCCGGATGAAAAGATACCCATGACATGTATTGTATTGCTTGTATTGCGTATATTGATCATTACATCTGAATTTTCTATTGACCTGCTAGATACTGCATCGTTTATTATGTCTATCTTTTGTTTTATAACTCGTCCAGCTCCAATTGTCATATGCCCAACTTCTGAGTTTCCGAATTGTCCCTTTGGTAGTCCAACATATTCTTCAGAAGCCTGAATCTGTGAATATGTATTGGAGTATCTGTTGAATAACTCATGTATAAATTTTGCCTTAATTGCGGCATTACCGTATGTTTCATTTCTTATACCAAAACCATCCAATATACATAGCAATAGTTTTTTGTTTTTCATATTCTTTGACGAGTTAAGATTCTTTATGTATTATAACATTTCGTACAACTTTGATATAATTATCATGATTTAACAGATATAAGATTATAAGAATGTATTGTTCTCGTTAATCAAAAATTAACATTATAGTTGTAATATTACATTATAAATTTCCATAGAGCATAGTCTTAGGAGAATAAAAAATGGCAGAGAGTATTCAGCATAAGCTTGACAGGGTTCGTAGGCCTAGGGTCCAGATTACGTATGATGTAGAGATTGGCGATGCAATCGAAAAGAGAGAATTACCTTTCGTTGTAGGGGTTATTGCGGATTTGTCTGGAAATAGAGACGAGGAGCTACCAAATCTTCGTGACAGAAAATTTGTCGAAGTTGATCGTGATAACTTGATGGATATCATGGCGGTGATTCACCCTCGCATAACCATGAGTGTTCGCGATATGGTTAATAAATCAGATAATCCAGACGAAGATAAGCGTATCTCCGTTGAGTTGAGATTCAAAAGCATTGATGATTTTGAGCCTCAAAATGTGGCGAGAAATGCAGAGTGTGTGTCTGATATATTTGTATTGCGTAATAATTTGAGAGACGTATTGGCTAAGCTGGATGGAAACGATAAACTAGAAAAACTCTTGAATGACGTAATGAACAAGCAGGATGTTAGGGACAAGCTGAGTAGCGAAATATCGGAAACTCAAAATAATTCAGTGAACGAAGATACATTGTTGTCTCAAATAATAAATGACGGCAAGATGGCTAGATATGAATCTCATATTGAACACGCCTTAAAGATATTGTCTTCTCTTGTTGAAACTATCAACAAAGATGTTGAAACCAATGGTGATATAAAGCATAAAACAATACTTGTTTATTTGATGAGTAAGGTTGCTGGCTTGGATACAACATTAACTGATCAAATCAATGAGATAATGCATGATGAAGGATTTCAAAGACTTGAGGCAACTTGGAGAGGGCTCAGCTATCTCGTAATGAATTCCGAAACAAGTACGAGGTTGAAAATACGATTGCTAAATGCGTCACTGAAGGAGTTGCAGGATGATTTAAACAAGGCAATAGAGTTCGACCAGAGCGCACTGTTTAAGAAGATATACGAAGAAGAATATGGTACGTTCGGTGGTGCTCCTTTCTCTTGTTTGATAGGCGATTACTACATGAGAAACCACCCGCAAGATATTAAGTTCCTTGAAATGTTTGCTGGAGTAGCTGCTGCAGCCCATGCACCATTTATTACTGGTGTATTGCCAAGCTTCTTTAACATAGACAATTTCGAGTCGCTACCACTGCCTCGTGATCTTGCAAAGACATTCGAGTCAACAGACTATGTTAAGTGGAGATCGTTCAGAGATACGGAAGACTCGAGATATGTATCGTTAGTTTTGCCTAGGATGTTGTTAAGACTTCCTTATGGTCCAGATACGGTCCCTGTTGCCGAGTTTGACTTTAAGGAGTATTCTGAAACAGGTGATACGTCCAAGTTTTGTTGGGGTAACGCAGTCTATGCTCTGGGCCAGAGAATTACAAATGCTTTTGCTTTGTATGGTTGGACTGCTGCCATAAGAGGAGTTGAAGGCGGAGGTAAGGTTGAAGGTCTGCCAGCATATGTCTTCAAGACAAACGATGGAGACAAGGTAATCAAGTGCCCAACTGAAGTTATCATAACAGACAGAAGGGAAAAAGAGCTCAATGATTTAGGGTTTATTTCGATTTGTTATTGCAAGGGTACTGATTTTGGCGCTTTCTTTGGTACACAGACAACCCAGAAGCCTAAGGTTTACAATAAAGATGAGGCTACGGCAAATGCAGCGCTTTCTGCAAGGTTGACTTACCTGATGTCTGCATCCAGATTTGCTCACTATGTTAAAGTGATATGTAGAGACAAGGTTGGAAGCTTCTTAACAAAGGAAAACCTGGAGCAGTATCTCAATACTTGGATTTCCGAGTATGTATTATTGAACGATACATCTCCTCAGGAAATCAAAGCAGCTTATCCTCTTAGAGAAGCAAGGATAGATGTATACGATGTTCCTGGTAAGCCGGGCGCATACAGTTCAATCATATATCTGAGACCTCATTTCCAGATGGAAGAATTGACAGCATCTATAAGGTTAGTTGCTAATCTTCCTGCAAAATAATAGATCGATGCAATATAAAGGCTTTCCGTATCTGGAATGCCTTTTTTGAATGCGCCGAAAATGTTTTTTCTATCTGCAATTTTGTGATGCACAAAATATATTTATTTTCCCACCCCTAAAACCACCTGTCTTGATGGCGCTCATGTCACAATATCTCTCTCATACGATAGTTGTAGTCTGATCTTGTCGCATAGAATCATGGCTTAGGTATTCAAGTATACAGAATCCCGTACTCAACAAACTAAACCAACAAAACTAAACTGCACACCATAACTCTCTTGTTCTCTTCTGTAGCTAAAGTATCTATCCGGCATTGCATATGTATCGTAAGGAGAAATATAACATTCGGCGCTCACAAAAGATTCGATACGATCTTTGCAGTATAGTGGTAGGTCGAAAAATTTGCGGTCGCCTACGTTAAATATGTGCGACTCTGGCAGGCCGTCTATACCGCTGCACTCGAGAGACTCGCGATGTATACATGGACCTATGGCCACAAGCAAATCATCGCACCCTAGAGATTTTAGCTTGTCCATAGTTGAGTCTATAATGCCGGATATAACACCGCGCCAGCCACAGTGTATTGCTGCTACATATTTCTTGTTTTTAGCTGCTATTAATATCGGCGCGCAATCGGCAGTTTGTACGCACAGCATCACATTTTCTATATTAGTTATGAGTGCATCACCCTCATACATAGTTGCGTATGACTTGCTGTGAGATATGTAATCAGCCTTGTTTGATTCGTCTACAACGTGCACGATGTTGCTGTGGGTTTGTTTTAGGCTTATGATGTTTTCTGGAGCAAACCCAGCAGCTTCGGCCGTTGCACTCCTGTTGCGTACTACAGCTTCATCTGTATCGTTGCGTTTTCCAAAACCTATATTCAGTCTTCCATACGCAAAACCATGTTTTATGTTTTTGTTGTGTTGCGTAAATAAATCAACCGTGTCGAATGTTGCTGAGTGATGCATTGGCATCTCCTGTATTTGATGTTTTTAATATTATAGAGTATCAGGTGATTTCAAAGCTTGCTATGTGAATTGCGTAATCCATGGCTACGTATTCTGGCATCATGCTATAATTCAAGTGTCGCATTATGAAAATAAAATATAGGAAAAATTCTAAATGGCGGAATGTAACAAGCTAGACCATCGTCTCGATAAATACATAAAACTCAAGTACGGGAAGAATATACCCCAAGCTCTCATAGAAAAATCCCTAAGAAACAAGGATATAACGGTTAATGGCGCTAAGGCCAAGGCATCGACCATGGTAACTGACGAGGATGACATACAGGTCTCGCAGCATCTGGAGAAATTATTTACACAGATATTTTGCGAGGCCTATGATGACAAAAATAGCAATCCAAAAGCTCGGGACTACTCAAAACATCTTGCGCGTTTCAAGTCGTGGATAATATACGAAGACTCAGATATTATAGTACTCAACAAGCCGTCCGGCATAGCAATGCAGCTCGGAACCAAGACAAAAATAGCAATAGACGTTGTTGCGAAGGAGTATTGTCAGGATGCAAGGATAGTACACAGGCTGGACAAGGACACGAGCGGCGTGACTATTATAGCTAAAAATCTTCAGACTGCAAGGTGGCTTACTAGAGAATTCCAATGCAAAAACGTCGAGAAGCAGTATTACGCCATGGTTACTCCTAGGATAGACGCCGATGTAGGTTCCGAGATAACAATCGATAGGCCGATCATAAAGCTCAGCGACAAATCATATGTAGATTACGAGAAGGGCAAGAAGGCCGTGACTATCTTCAAGGTAGAAAGGCATGTTGGCCACAACAAAACTCTCGTTCTAGCAAAACCTCTAACAGGCCGCATGCACCAAATCCGCGTACACCTCGCATCGATCGAGCACAATATACTCGGAGACAATAAATACCTAGCTATAGACGCAGGCAACAGGTATAAGAGATTTATGTTGCACGCCTATTCAATTAGATTCAAGATGGGCAACGGCAAATACATGCACTTCAAGGCAGAACTTGACGATGACTGGACTAAGGATATTGGCTGATGTTTTGTCCCATCATTCCATATGAATAAATACGCAACAAAATTACTATATCTTCTGTTTATATTACTTGTATCTTCCTGTGGCAGAGTTAATATAGAACAGCCCGTTATAAATGACGGAGCTGCTGGTATTTTTGTTGGCGAAGATGATAAGCAAGAACAAGGGCAGCAACAGGAGCAGCAGCAGGAGCAAAAGCTCAGCCTCGTAATGCTCGGTGATGCTCTGCTGCATAAGGCAGTCTATACTGATGCCGAAACTCAGGTTGTGTCTCAGGATGACAAAAAAACAACAAAGACTTATGACTTCTCTCATATGTTGCAATATCTAAAGCCAATTGTGCAGAATTACGAGCTAGCGTTTTATAATCAGGAGACGATTCTGGGCGGAAAGGAGCTGGGGCTAAGTACATATCCAAGATTCAACTCTCCACAGGAATTCGGGGATGCCATGCTGACTATAGGCTTTAACCTCGTCTCTCTCGCCAACAATCATACGTTAGACAAGAACGAAGCAGGGGTATTGTCTTCACGCAAATATTGGTTAGATAAGATGGCCGGCGGAGACATAATAGCATCAGGCAGTTACGAATCCCAGGAAGATCGAGATAAACCAAGAATACTCGAAAAAAACGGCATAAGATATACTCTCCTCTCGTATACCTATGGTACCAATGGCATACCAATACCGAAGGGCAAGTGGTATCTTGTAAATGTGTATAATCCCGCGATGTTGAAGAGGGATATAGAGGATATTCGAGATAAGGTTGACCTACTGATAGTATCGATCCACTGGGGCAACGAGTATACATTCAAACCAACTCAGCATCAGAAGGATATGGCAAAACTGCTTATACGGTCTGGAGCTGATATAGTTATCGGCCACCACCCACATGTTATACAGCCGATAGAAATTATCGACGGATACCCTGTAATTTATTCGCTCGGCAATATGATATCCAACCAGGATGAGTTATATTGTCAGATTGGTATGATGGTTAGCTGCGATATTACAAGAATATGCGATGAAGATGAATCTGGTGGGGGTGAGAGTGAGGGTGAGGGTGATGAGGCCTTCAAGAGAAGAGTCAAGATAGACAATATAAAACCAGAACTCATATATACATCCCGCGACAAAAACCATAAGAACTTCAGGATAATACCTTTCTCAATACTAAATGACGATATTTTGAAGGGCTATAATGATATTGAGAAGAAGTATATGGAGAAGGTTGGATATTGCAGTAGCGTCAGCAATTAAACGCAATATTTTTTATGTAGATATAAAATGTATTTTTGGTTTTCTTTTGTAGTAATATATTATTTTGCAGCATATATCTTCGTATCAATACAGCAATGATTAGACTTATTATTTGTTATACTTGATGATCAATTAGTGCGATGATATTGCTAGAGCAGCCTATCCAACCCCCAGTCCGCGATCCAGCCTATTCTTAATCTTCAAATGTTCGTCGAATGTTTTGGAGAAGTAGCAGACCCTGTTATTAATGTCTGCTATGAAATACAAATAATCTGTCTTGGCTGGATTGCATGCGGCAAGTATCGCATCTCGACCTGGACAGCATATTGGTTCCGGTGGCAGTCCGTATTTTTTATATGTGTTGTACGGATCGTCAATACCAAAGTCTTTTCTGGTTAGCTCACCGATTACATTTGTATGGTTGGAAGCCATATACATCACTGTAACATCACTCTGAAGCCTCATGTTTTTGCGCAACCTGTTATGAAACACAGACGATATATTTGGCATCTCGTCTTTACTGCCTGCTTCTCTCGATATTATTGATGCCAGGATTATAATTTCGTCTTTGCTTAGGTTCGTCTTATTTTGAATACCGTTCATCACTGCAGACATTTGTTTCTTCATCATATCGACTATGGTTTGTCGTTTTGCGCCCCTGTTGTAGTGGTATGTGTCTGGAAAAACCTCGCCATCTTTTACTGGTTGAAAATCTCCTGACAGGTATTCGCATGAAGTAATTTTCTTGTTTATCTCGTATGCAGAAATGCCCTCCGGAAATGTTATTTTTCTAACGTATTTCTTCTGAGTTAGGATGTCGTACAATACCTTCGCGACCGTGTCACCCCTTATAACGCAATACTCCCCGCAAGATCTCGGCCTTATCAGGAACTGGGCCAGATAGAATGGTTTGTTATACTTGAAGCACCTGCTTCCCGTGATTTCGCTGTAGAATGACGATCTGTTTTGGAAATATATCATTGCATCGTGCCGACATTCCTGAAGTAAGAACGCGATTACATAGCAACATACCAGACACAATACCAGTAATCTTATTATGATTTTTATGAATCTCATAAATTTTCCAAGAGATGACTTTAAAATATTATAGCAATAAAGATGAAAATTGAAGAAACAAAAGATAACCAGAGACAAGATGGTATGGTGGTCACAGCAGGGATCGAACCTACGACCACTACGATGTCAACGTAGTGCTCTACCGCTGAGCTATGTGACCATAACCAAGTTCATTGTACCAGATATTCAGTTTTTATGCAATGTTGTATGCATGTATGGTGAATATCTTGCATGGTAAATATTTGTTTTATTTGCTGTTGCCTTAAGAGCAATGTATAATATACTTAGGTGGCTTGTAATTTTTTATAAATCGTGAAGACAAAGGCTTTTATATTTCCGGGGCAGGGTGTACAAAAGAGAGGTATGGCGTCCGATATATTTGGCAGTTATGATGTTGCTACGGATGTTGCGGGGGCAATAGGTAGGTCTGTCGATATAGATATCTTAGATCTCATAAATAACGGTACCGATGAGCAGCTGAGAGAATCCCGTAATGCTCAGCTGGCTATTTTTACAGTATCTATGGCTATTTGGCATGTAATTCAGGCAAATAAAAGCGTCGATTTCTTTGATAACTCTTATTACGCAGGACATTCTCTTGGCGAATACTCGGCCCTATGCGCCGCCGGCTATATATCTCTTGATGATTGTGCAAAGTTGATATATGAAAGAGGGGGCTTGATGAATGATATATGTAAATCAGGCGATTATGGTATGTATGCCGTAATAGGCTCCAATGCAGATTGTGTGGGCGAGATTATAGCTAAGTATGACGGTCAAAATGGTGGTCATTTATGCAGGATAGCCAATGATAATTCGCCAAACCAGATTGTCATTAGCGGCCATAGTGATCTGCTTGAGTTGGTTGTAGCTGATATCAAGCAGGCTGGGGCTAAGGCCATAAAGCTCAATACGGCAGGACCATTTCATACGACACTTATGTCAGGTGCGGCCGAGAAGTTTGGGGAGTATGTCAGGAATTTTAGTTTTAACGATGAACCGATAAAGAGTAATCGTATAATTGTCTCAAATCTAACTGGGTCAGAGCTAAAGAATAAGGATGATTTATACGAAATACTTCCATCTCATATACAAGGAGCTGTATTGTGGAGAGATACAATAAATGGCTTTATTGGTAAGTCTATGGATCTTGTTGAAATTGGTCCAGGCAATGTGCAGACGAAGATGGTATCAAGAGATTTTGGCTATGATAACATAATAAATATAGATTCGGTTGAAGCAATCGAGAATTTTGTAAAATAAAAGAGGTGTAAAATGTTTGGTTTGGAGAATAGAGTTGCAGTTATTACAGGTGCGGCAGGATTAATCGGGCACGCAATCGCCGATACAATGTTGAAGCAGGGGGCAGGGGTTGTACTGATGGATGTCAATGAAGATGGTCTAAAGTCTGTGGCTGATAGCTTGTCTTCGTCTATCAAAGGTTCTTCTGGTTTTATAGATACATATGTATGCAATATTACAGACCAAGAGGCAGTCGAATCCACAATAAAGGAAGTAATATCCAAGAGAAGTAAAATAGACATACTGGTAAATAACGCCGGAGTCACAAGAGACGGCCTATTCGCCAGAATGAGTTTGGATGACTATGATCTTGTTATGAATATAAACCTTCGTTCTGCCTTTGTTATGACACAGAAGGTATTGCCTAACATGGTTTCCAACAGATATGGTCGCATAATAAATATCAGCTCTATAGTTGGCTTTACAGGAAATCTAGGTCAGGCAAACTATTGCGCAAGTAAAGCCGGAATGGTTGGCATGACTAAATCTATAGCTCAGGAAGTCGCCCGTAGAAATATAACCGCCAACTGCATTGCCCCCGGCTTCATAAAATCAGCCATGACAGATAAGCTCAGCGAAGCAGTAATGACCAAGTTGATCGAAAAAATACCTGCCGGAAACATAGGAACTGCTCAAGATGTTGCAAACACAGCATGCTTTTTGGCTTCCGAGGAGTCATCCTATATTACAGGGCAAACAATACATGTTAACGGCGGCATGACGATGATTTAGTACGCATATCTGGATGATTGATGTAGAATTTTGTAAGATAATTAAAACTAAACGATCACTTAAGTGATGTAGTTTAATAATAAGTAACGCAAAGAAAACAAATGTTATTACTGTATTGTTTATTTGTGTAGCTTTGTTCGCGCTGTGGGTTGTTGCTATATGTTGTTTTTCAGAAGATTCACTTCGTCCGCTGTTAAGCCTGATATCTTGGCAGCAATGTCTATAGACAAACCAAGGTTTATAGCGTTTAAAGCAGTTTCTACCGCCTTTCTCTTTTCTCCTCTTGCCTCCCCAATCTCTATACCTTTTGCATAACTCCTATTCATACTAGCATTGTATAGATGTAAAGACTGCTGTCTGATCATATAGTCTCTTCTTTCAGCTGTATTGTGACTTAGAAATGATAGTTTTGCCATTGCTTCTTTTACTTTATACAATACTTTTTAATTCGTCGATTGCTAATCCGATGTACTTTGCAACAACATCAATAGGCATGCCGTCAGATAACATTTTTCTTGCAATGTCTATAGCCTTCCTTTTTCCACCTCTTGCTTCTCCAATCTCTATACCTTCCTCTTTCCCCTTTGCATATCTCCTATTCATATTAGCATTGTACAGATGTAAAGACTGCTGTCTGATCATATAGTCTCTTCTTTCTGCTGTATTATGACTTAGAAATGATAGCTTTGCCATTGCTTCTTTTACCCCCTCTTGTTGTAACTCTTGGTCTGTTAGATCTTTTGAGTTTTTTAAAAACCTTAACCATACATTAAGCTCTTTTGATATTGTATGTTCTTCTGTTTGCCCAAGTTTGGATAGTTCTATTGTAACCCTCTTTTGTCTTTTTGTCATTATTTCTGATTTGTCTGATCCATTTTCTTCATATGTCCAGTATGCTACGCTCCTACAATTTCTTCTGTTATTTACAGGTTTTGTAAATATCCATACAGATATTGTGTCTGGTGCAGTATCATATGATTCACCTTCTTTGATTGTATGTTCTCTTATTACTGTACCTTCAATATATTGCATTCTTGCTGCAGTATCTTCATCTGGTACAGATTGCATTTCAATGTTTATGATTGTATCATCGTTGGCTTTAGATATGATATCCAATCTTATAGTCTTACCATCTGATATGTATTTCTTATATTCTGTTGGTATTATCTCTATGTCTTGTATGTAGAGATAATCACATAATATTGAGTTTTTAAAAGTTAATGATTTAGATTTTTGTATATATTTATATTTATAGCTTTAAAAGCTATCACCATGATTCTGTAAGCAAAGAAAAACAATGTACAATCATGCAAATGCATATTATATATTGATATTAATTTACTGTTGATTAGTTGCTACGCCTGCTTATATACCAAAGACAAAATGCATAGGCACGTAATCAGGACCGTATTTCGCCCTGTATTCATTCATAGTCTCTTCATCTCTTTTTAATTTATTCTTCGATGCATTAAGCGTTATAGCAGGAGTCCCCCACTGATCCCATTCATTAAAATAAGGATTATCATTTATAATGTTGTTGCATATTTTTATGCATTTTTTATATCTTTCTATGCGTTCAAGTATAGGGAGTTGATTTCTTTCACAATCACAACAATAACTACTAATTTTAATTGCAGACTTTTTTAAGACTTGTTTTTTGAATTCTTTGTCCTCTATTGCATCCAATATTTTTTTTCTTTCTTCATCAGATTTATCAAGAGACGATATTCCATATAGTTCTTCCACCTTTTCATACAATGGTTTATATTCTTTCTCGCATTCTTCCTTATTTTTTTGTATTATTTCGCTAGATAAACGATATGGGCTTTCTTTTTGTTTTCTCGGCTGAGTGTTGTCTTGACTGGTGTTGATAGAAAGATCATCTCTCTTGAAATGAAATAGTGAATCATTTTTTGTTTGGGAAACTTTATCAACATTCTGTCGTTCTGTTTGAGAATTTTCTTGTTTGTTGTATATTAAAAAATTTCCAAGACAAAAACCTTGTTTTGTTGCGCCAAAAACATTATGCCCTATGCAAACAAAAGTTAACATTGAAAAAAGAATTATTTTGTTCATATTCTGCCTCCTAAAAAAATAAAATCCCAGTACATTATATCATGTTTTGTGATTTGAATCAAATATTAATCAATAATCGTAATCTGCATCAAAGCATGTTTTTATTAGTTTAAATGGCGCTACCTTATATCCTATTGTATGACCATATCTTATGCCTTCATTAAGTCCATTTGTACTCACTGTGCAAAATGTAGATTGGTTCATTCTGTCTTTGTATAATATACCGTCAATGTATAAAAAACCAAGGGTATTTGTAAGTTCTTCTAGGTTTGTGAAGATATTTGTAAAATGTTGGGCATATGATTCTGTAATTAGACCTTTATTGTACAGCAAAATAATCATATTTTTGATTATATTTTCGTCTGATGCTTTGTTTCGGTCTGTAAGTTTTTCCAGTGTTACTCTAAAATAATGACATAATTCATGATGAAAGATTGAGACTTCAGATTGTATAGAATCTTTTGTTAGATAGTATGGTATGCCATTATTGTCGCAAGCAACATTAGATGTTAGTATTGTTGTATTGCATGGTAAAACATGTAACATATAATTCATTATCCTCCGGAATAAAACAATTGTTCATATTGGTTGTATCTAATTTAATTTTAAGTTTTAAAGATTCTATATGTTGTGATAATTCTTTGATAAAATCGTCAAACTTACCACGTTGTTTGTTGTATAGTTGAATGCAAAAATCGATACGATTATCAGTAATACCCAAGTTATTATTGATATTGCAATTAAATATAGATGGATACTGATGTAATAATATCAGTTTATTCCCTATATCATTAGTTAATGCCTCTATATAATCATTTTCATTATTGCAGTTGTATGAATTGTTCAAATCTATAGCAAGATTATTTAATAGATTGCAATACATAATGCAACCATTTTTTCTTTTAGCTGCATCATCTGAATTAATGTTTTTGTCTATTTCATCAATGATGTTTGCAATTGATAGTAAACAATCTTGCAATGGTTTAATTTTTGCTATTATTCTGTATATAAGCTCTCTTCCTGCGATATTTTGCACATATGAATTCAATATGAGATTAAATTTTTCGTGTTTGTCCTTATCTGCGAGTACCTGATTAAACTGATCAAGGTTTTCATTCTTTGTGTATTCTGTACCTTTTAAGCACTTTTTAAAATCATTAATTAGGCTAGATTGTTTGTTTTTCTTTTCAAAATATCCAATTTCTCCTATACGCAATCTATCTGTACACGTACTGTCATTTCCATCGTAAAACTGTGCTATTTGGTTTAAATATTGTTGCTCGTATAAAGGCATTCCAACACTTCTGTCGTATATTGGTATCTTATCTATTTGAGCACAATTAATGCATAGAATGCAGCACAAAAGAAAAATACATAAAGCAAATGAAGATTTTATTTTATTCAGATTAAGCGTCATATCATACTATCCGACAAAATAACTGTGTAAATGTATTGTATCATTTTATATAATAAAATGCAAATTCTTGAGAATATTTTTCTATTACTATCTAACATATCACACCAACAATATCATGAATATAATCTATAAACTTCGTCACAAGAGCTATATTATCTGCACATTTCTTCTTGTCTTCATCCATAATGCACACATTATCACACATGTTGATAAATAAAACAGATATATTGTATGCAGATTCATACGATCTACCTGAGGCAGAATGGATCTGCAGCAGTTCCTTCTGTAATCTCTGTTGATGTTCATTGTCATACTTTATAGCAGCTATATCGAATGGTGCATCTGCTTTATTGTCTCCCATAATACCGATGGCTCTCTTGTATGCTGTTTTGATCATATCGAATTTGTCTGGATAGTCTGTGGAGAATCTATTCAGGTTCTTGCAGCGATCGAGGGCTTCTTTGTAGCAAAATACATTGCCATGATAGCTATTCATAACTGTGTCGATAATATTCTGAGGTACATCGTGGGTTGTACCAATAAAGACCTTCAGGCGGTCAATGATGAAGTCAAGTACCTCGTTGTGTACCTCAGGGTTGAGCTGTACTCCTTGGTCAGAGTAGGCATCGATGAGCCACTTGATATAGTCTGAGATAGTTTCTGACCCAAGTATGGATGGCTTGTCGCACTGTTCATCACAGCCGAAGTCGCACAGCAGTCTAACTATACAATAGGCCGCTCTTCTGAGGGCGAATTGGTCCTTGGATCCGGTAGGATAAATTCCAACACCGAAGAAGCCTACCAATGTATCTAGCTTGTCAAACAGGGATATTCTAGCCCCGATTGTTGTTGTAGGCAGGCTGTCGTTTTGGCCGTTTGGCTGGTAGTGTTCCCTTATGGCCGTGCATACAGATTCATCCTCTCCATGGAATTTGGCGTATATTTCTCCAGCTTTACCTTGTAATTCAGGCATTTCTCCAACTATTTCTGTGGCGAGGTCTGCCTTACATATTGATATAGCTCTGATCTCCTGTTTATCGTTTGTCAGAAGCATCATGCGGGCGATTTTCTGGGCGATTGTACCAAGCTTTTCCTGGAATACTATATTCGACAGTCTTAGGGCGAAGTCATCAAGTGTAAGATCTGTATCGGACTTATAGAAGAATACAGCATCGGATAGACGTGAGCTGGTAACCTTGTTCAACCCCTCCTTGATCTCATCTGTCACAGGTACATTTGTAATTGCCACATAGAACGGGGACAGGACCGAATCTGGGTAGCTAATCGAAAAGAATTTCTGATGCATCTTGAGTACTGTTGTAATAAACAAAGGTGGGAGATGCATAAACTTCTCGTCTATCTGACCCATATATATGAATGGATATTCAACGAGGCCGGCAACTTCATCCAGCAGCTCTTCATCCGGCTCTATTACCCCGCCCATATTGACGGCTATCTGCTTTATCTCGTCGTTGATGAGGGTGCGCTTTTTGTAAAAATCGATTAATACATAGTTTTTCTCGAGTTCTTGGCTATAATCGGCGAAGTTGTTGACTGTGATTTCAGCGCTACCTGTCAAGAACCTATGTCCGTAAGTTTTGTTAGATGCCGTTATGCCAAATTCCTTGAGGTATATATCCATAGGGCTTCTGTTGTAAATGCACAGAACTGATCTAACGGGCCTGATCCAGTATGAGCTCAGTTTGGCCTCTCCCTCAAGATACCATCTCATAGACTTCTTCCACGGCATTAGCTCGATAAACTTCTCGATCATTGATTGTATAATTGTGCGGATATCGACATCCTTCTTGGCGATCTTGAGGTAGTAGTAGTCTCCGTCTACAATCATATCCTCCTTGACAGCTCCATTTGCGCGCAAAAACCCGTCTATAAATTCCTGCTTCGCGTCTATCTTTGGGCCTCTCTTTGTATCTGAGCCTGAATTGTCGTAGAGCATGTCATTTACTAAGAGAGTCAATCTTCTTTGCGATACGAATGCCTCGCAGTTGCTATATTTCACTCCAGATGTCTTGAGTATTTTCTTGAAGACCTTCTGGGCGTCTTCTATAGCTCCTTCGTGGAACTTCGCTGGTATTTCTTCCGAAAAAAACTCGAGCAAAAATTCATTGTTGTTATTCATATTGGAGCTCCCCCTTATTGATTACTTATGTTATTATCGTCTGCACAGCTCTGCTTTTCCTTCTCCTGCTCTCTGTGATTTATCCACATCTCGCAGCAGTTTCTTACAGCTGTACGAACCTTGGCGATAAATGCGTGGGATTCGGTTGAGCTGACCACACCTCTTGCGTTGAGGAGGTTGTAGCAGTGGTTTGCCTTGACGCACATTTCGTAGGCTGGGTAAGGTAGGTTGTGTGACAGGTTCTTGCTCGCCTCATTGAGATAGTCCTCGAAGTGCTCAAGCAGGGTTTCTACTGTGGCAACATCAAAGTTATAGCAGGAAAACTCATACTCAAACTGCTTCAATATATCTCCGTATGTGAGTTTCTTGTCATCCTCTCTCCCGTTCCAGTTGATCTCGAAGTGGTTGTCTGTATTTTGTATGAAGGAGGCGATTCTCTCGAGTCCGTATGTTATTTCGACCGGAGGCATTGTACATTGCATACTGCCAACCTGCTGGAAGTATGTGTACTGGGTGATTTCCATACCGTCACACCATACCTCCCAACCTAATCCTGCTGCACCTAAGGAAGGGTTACTCCAGTCGTCCTCTACGAATCTTATGTCGTGCTTGTCCAGATCTATACCTATGACCTTGAGGCTGTTGAGATATAATTCCTGCGAGTTGATTGGGGCTGGCTTGAGTATTACCTGGAACTGATAATAATACTGTGTACGATTTGGGTTTTGTGCATACCTACCATCCTTCGGCCTTCGACATGGTTGTACGAATACTATATTCCAAGGGTCATCTCCGAGAGCCCTGAACAAGGTTGTATGGCTTGATGTTCCAGCTCCGACTTCAACATCATAGGGCTGGATAACTGCGCACCCCTGATCTGCCCAATATTTCTGAAGCTCGAATATTATGCTCTGGAATGATAATGGTTTTATTTGTGCCATTTGAGAATTTTACCGTCTAAGAATCATAATAATTGTATCACAGGCAAAGCCATATTTATCTTGCACTGCGTGGTAAAATAATATAAAATAACCGTGCATAACGCATGAGCTCTTGGCAACCAATCACACTATTATGCGACAAGGATATACATACAATACTTACAATATTATGGACCTTGCAACCAAGATCATATGTACAAATAAGAGGTCTAGGCTGTTGCTGCAGATGGCTCAGATGTGGGATGATATAGCCGGTGCAATGGCCCAATATTCTATGCCTAGTAATTTGCGTTACATAGGTGATAACAGGGTTGCTCTTACCGTATCAGTTGTTACATCTGCCTGTACTATATTTTCCTACAACATCCCAAATATCTCGGACAAGATAAAGATATTGTTTAGCTTGGGTGAGGTGGAGATCAGGACAAGGCAGACGGCCCATATGTTGGATTATTGTTATGGACGCAAGGATGGTGGCCGTGGCAGGGATGGCCGTGGCGGTGGTCTGGTGGAGGCGGCAGCTGCGCATATGTCACATTCGAGCAATAATATAGCCCATGAATCTCTGCATAGGGCTCTCGATAATTTATACACAGTAATACAAGAGAGACATCCACGATGAATAATTTACCAAAACTGCAAAATTCGCAATATATACATAACTATAGCCTTAAAGATAAAACTTTTATGAAGGTCGGGGGGCAGGCCGACCTATGTCTATTCCCAGGCACAATAGAGGACCTCGTATTATTCCTACGACAATATGAACAGAAAGACAAAATATACTGCTGTGGCAATTGGTCCAATGTGGTTGTAAGGGATGGCGGGCTGGAGCTCCTGCTGTCACTAGATAACCTGTGTAACGAGATACTGTTCAACAAAGATGAAGCTGATAGTGTCACTGTCGGCTCTAGCGTACTCATGATGAAATTTATACAGGAGTGTGTGGCTAAATCCATATCATCCTGCGAGCAGCTATACACAATACCAGGCAAAATAGGTGGCATGATATATATGAACGCAGGCATACCAGGCTTCGAGATAAAAGATGTTTTATTGTATATTACAGCTATAGATAAGTATACAGGAGAAATATCCACAATCAAAGTCTCAGAATTAAATATGCAATATAGGCGTGGCAATATACCTGAGAGACTTATAATATTGTCCGGCACATTTCGCACGAGCCATCGGGAGCAGAGCGCAATGATGGAGCATATAACAAAAACGAGAGAGAAGCGCATGAAGACCCAGCCAATTACGGCAAGAACCTGCGGCAGTACATTCAAGAACCCGAGCGATGATACCAGATCAGCCTGGCAGCTCATAAGAGAAGCTGGGGCCCACGAGATTATTATAGGAGGAGCAAGAATGTCAGAGATGCATAGCAATTTTCTCGTAAACGATGGTACAGCGACTGCATCAGACGTGATATCCCTAATATCAAGTGTTCAAGATCTTGTATTTAAGAAAACTGGCATTATGCTGGAGCCGGAAATAAAGATCATAGGGAGAGATATATCATGAGTATATTAATGTATTGTACTTATTGATATGGTGTATGTATTGTGTATATATGTATATAGGGTGTGTATATGAATGTCAAGCAGCTTAGTCGTACCTCATTCTCAGGCAGGATTTGGTATATCAATGACCATGATTCGGTGCGAAATCACAAAGATTTGTCTCAGGTCGGAGCAACGATTATGTATAATCGCGGCATCACAAACCACAACGAGATAGATATATTTTTGAAGTCTAAGCTCAAGAATACCATAGTAGATCCTTATAAGCTGAAGGATATGCAGAAGGCGACCGAGAGAATATGTCGGGCAATAGAACAAAAGCAAAAGATATTGGTATTTGGGGACTATGATGTGGACGGGGTTACTTCAACATGTATAATGGTTCGCTTCCTGAGGGATCTTGGATGCCTATGTGAGTATTTTTTGCCAAATCGATTCAGCTGTGGATATGGCTTCTCGTCGGACTCCTTTGATCACATCAATAATGATGTCGATCTTATAATAGTCTTGGACTCAGGCGTTAATGCGGTGGATGCGGTTGAGAAGGCTAGAGGTCTCGGCATAGATATTGTCATATGCGACCACCATCTGCAGACTGTTGATGTCTTGCCAAATGCATGCGCAGTAGTAAACCCAAATCGCCGAGACCAGGATGATATGGACGGGATACACCTTAAGTATTTGTGCGCTGCCGGGGTTACATTTATGCTCATCATAGCCATAAGGAGATATCTCAAGCGCCGAGACATAGATATAGATAAATACATCAGCGTTGTTGCCCTCGGTACACTATGTGACGTCATGAAATTACAGGGTATAAATAGGGCTGTTGTGAAGTATACATTGGATAACCCGAACTATATACCTGGTCTTCAGGCTATGCTGAATTGCTGCGGCATAGAGAATGCCAGGAACTCGGACGACTTCGCCTTCTTCGTTGGGCCACTCATAAACGCCGCCGGCCGCATAAAAGACCCTACGATAGCTCTCGATATATTACTTGACGATGATTATCTGTCGGCCGTCAGGAAGGTCACGATCCTACAAGAGCTAAATAAAACTCGTAAGGATATAGAGAAGGACGTAATAAAAGAAGCTATAGCCGAAATAGATACATGGGATACAGATAGAAGAGCCATATGTGTACATGGTGACGGATGGAACGAGGGGGTCATAGGCATAGTATCTGGCAAACTCAAGGAAAAATACCACAAACCAAGCTTCGTAATAGCATTCAACGGAGACAGGGGTAAGGGGTCGGCCAGATCTGTGCCGGGCGTCAACCTGGAACTTGTCTTCAGGAATGCTTTAGCCGAAGGTTTGCTTGTAAAGGGTGGTGGCCACGCGCTCGCCGGAGGCTTCGAGATAGAGAGACATAAGGTTGGTGATTTTGTTAGCTTCCTGGAGAGAGAGTGTGTGTACGAGAGAGACAACAGATTGAATATAGACTATGTCATTACACCTGACTCAAACTTCGACAAGATTATAGACGATCTCAGAATACTCGAACCATTCGGCAACGGATTCGCCAAACCAATATTCATGATGAAGAATGTAATAATTACAAATACAAAACTCAGCAACAACGAACAACATCTTACTTTATACTTTAGAACAGCCATATCAAATACAACAATGAGAGGCATGATTTTTCACATAGCATCAAAGCAGCAACTCATCAGAGGCATCAACGACAACAGAACGGCCAAATTCGACCTGGCTGGCTTCCTGAACCATAGCGAACAATTCGGCACAAGTATAATTATAGAGGATGTGAAGTTGTGGGAGTAGATAAAAATAGATAAGAGAGATGAGTGTGTGTGCCAGTTTTTAAATATTTGTTAATATTTTGAGCATATAATATACATATCTACAGGTATATAGTTATATTGTTTGTTATGAAGTTATACAATATTATTATGTATATTACAATCGCTTGCTGCTCACTTATTAGTATAAAATCAGTAACCAATGAAACAATACCATTTCCAAGGTATGATAGAGATTCGCTGCTATCTCAACTAGAAAGAGATTGTTTGTCGGAATTGGTGGCGCAATACGAAGATAAAGATCATTATTTATTCGAAGTAAAGAATGGTCGTGTTGATTCAGAAAAAGAACCAAATTTAATGGATTCAGATGATTTTTTGAAAAGAACATATGGATCGTATGGAATTGAAATAAGTAAGATTGATAATTTATGCCAAAAATTTCAAGAATGCATGTTAATATCTATCAATGAGCAAGATGGAGTGACAAGAAATGATTTTGACATAATGCTAAAAGAACATGCAAAAAACAAAATAGGCAGAGAATTAATGTACAGAATTATAGCAAAATTTGATGCCAGAAAAAAATGTGTTGAATCTTTGGAAAGAGTTGTAACAAAAATTACAAACGATATTAAAGATCAATCTAATAATTTATCTAGTTCGTTAGAAATGGCGCAGCATGTAACAAATAATATTGGTAATTATATAAAATACGATAGCGATAGCAATAAAAAAGTTGATATAGAAAAGATAATGTTGGCACCTACGAAATTTGACAATATTGATATATGCAATGATAACAATAAGATACAAATAATACAGAGAGATATATCAAATTCTAGGCAGATGAATTTATTGGAGGTTAATAAACATTTGGTATTATTTCAATCTATAATAAAATCAATACATAATTACATTCAAAAAACAAGACTAACAATATTTTGCGGAAAACAATATAATGCTTCATACAACATAGATAGCACAAAACAGCAAATCATCAATAGTATAAAAATTAACTGCTTACCAAGTTATTATAATATAGTTTCTGGACCATTAACAGTTGACGAAGGTATCCAGTATATAGAAACAGATTATTTAGATATGCCAGATCATTCTGTCTTTAATCATGAGCTAGGGCACTATTTTAGAATGTGCCTTGAATGTGCTTATAAATATGCAGGACGTACAGAAGTATTATTGCAAGATATTAGAGATATTTTAATATATAAAGGTATAATTAATCAGGATTATCGTATACATCATATATGGACCGATGCTGAAGAACTAAATGAAATATTTGGTATAAGGTTAGTAACAAATCCAGACGGAACAAAAACATTACAGAGAGATAGAATTAATCAATCGGAATATAATTTGGATATTGCTAGCCAGAAGCGTATAGATAGATTTGGTATTAGATATGGGCATCTTGCATGTAGAGTACTGCTAGCTCCATATAAATTATTTTATGCTGCATTTGGCAAACATAATGTTAACCCAAGTGACAACGAGGTAATTGACAATTATTTATCTGCATTAGATATTGTTAATAAAAGGAAGTGTGCATATAAGACATTGTACAAATAACTGTACAATATGATACAATTTAGATGAGCTTTTATTGTTATTAAAAAATGAGGTCGAGATGAATACCATAAAATCACTTGTATGTTTAGTAATGTTTGCGCTTAGTCGAAGCGTTAGTTGCTCTTCTGCAACTGATAGCTATATGCATGATTACAATCTATTAATTCATGATAATCGTAAACCTATTATCTATTGCGATAATGATCAATTCAGCAAAACTCATGATGTAGCATTCAAACCTATAACTATTACGCTTGAAGAGGCAAATGGTAACCAAGTTACGAAAGACTATAGAACAATCAGAGATGTGCAAATGGATTTGTATAAGTATTGGAAATCTATTGATGGTTATAGTTATAATAATTATGATGTTAATAATTTTAACAAATTATTTAGTATAATAGACGATTTTAAAGAGTATGTTTTATATATTACATACGATAGAACGGTTTGTTTTAAGAATGCTGATGAGCGTGTTAAAGAAAAAGTAGAAGAGGATAATGCATTAACTGCTGCTGTGGAAGATTTGGGGTTGTAATAAGCGGGAATTGATATATTGCTCAGTTCTGTTGTGTGTTAAGATAAATAAAAGTAGTATTATATGAATATTGCTTGTTTACTGATCTATAAAGTATTTATTACTTTCACAAATGTATTCAGTAAAGATGCATATATGAAAGGAATAAAAATAAATGCTATATGGTCTTAGACTTTATACGACTCCTTAATCACAGCGAGCAGTTTGATGTCAGTATAATTGTATATGATGAAAGTTGGCGGGGTAATTTTCATTTATGTTGAAAATCTGCGTCGATAATTACCACAATTGTAGATTTGTTTTGTTATCCCAAATACATAAAATATTATGTGAGGATTTTATTCTTTTGTTATATAGATGCTTTTGTTTTTTGTGTGCGCCAGGTATTATTATCATTTCGTTTTCATTATTTTATGCTAAAATGTTGATGTGAGACGTAATTTTGAAGATATACAATGCTATCAACAACAAAAGAAATATTCTCGTCAACAAGAGGGGCAATTGCGGCATTTAACTGGTATAATATGGAAACCGCTAAAGCAATAAGTACGGCTGCTAATGAATGCAAGAGGCCTGTGATACTTCAGATATCTGAATCTGGTATTAGATATATGGGTATCCCGTGCCTGAAGGGTATGATGAGCGCGATACTCGAGATAACAAAAGTGCCAGTCGCCTTTCATCTAGACCATGGTTCTAGCATTGAATCATGTATACAGGCAATATCTCTAGGTTTTTCGTCTGTTATGATTGATAAAAGTCATGAGCAGCTAGAAAAAAACATAGAATACACAAAGCAAGTTGTAGATTACATCAAAAAACATAATATAAATACTTCTGTCGAGGCAGAACTTGGTACACTAGCTGGGATAGAAGACGATATCAATGTAGACGAAAAAGATGCTGTATATACAAACCCGGATGTTGCTAAGAGATTTGCCGAAGAGACCGGGATAGATAGCCTTGCAGTTGCAATAGGCACAAGCCACGGAGCCCACAAGGGTAAAACCAAGAGCCCAAAACTCGACATAGAACGCCTCATCGAAATACATAAAAACACTCAAGGATTACCACTTGTACTCCACGGAGCATCAGGGGTGTCTCATGATGACATAAATATATGCAATATGTATGGAGCCAAAATAGAAAATGCTTTTGGTATTACAGATGATGACATAAGGGCCGCAATCCAGCATGGAGTTAAAAAAATCAACATAGACACAGACCTGCGTATAGGCTATATGGCTGCGCTTCGTAAAGGATTGCACGAAAATAACAGCAGTATTGATGTCAGAAAATTACTTACAATGTCAAGCGATAGAATGAGAGAGGTTGCGGTAGAGAAGATTAAATTATTTGACTGTAACTAGTAGTGTATTTATACTTCCTTTAGACATGATTAAGTTCATGTCTTGATGTTATGATAAAATGTTGTGAGAACGGACTCATACATATAAAAAATGACGCTTGCCCAAATAAGATCATCATTTCTATCATTCTTCCAATCCAATGATCACAGGATAGAGGAGTCGTCACAGCTCATACTCCCAAACGATCCGAGTATAATGTTCGCAAACGCAGGTATGAATCAGTTCAAGGATATCTTCTGCGGCCGAGTTGAGGCTCAATACAAGCGTGCGACTACGTGCCAGAAGTGCCTGAGGGCCGGCGGTAAGCACAACGACCTCGAGAATGTAGGTTACACGGCGCGACACCACACATTCTTCGAGATGCTCGGGAACTTCTCCTTCGGCGATTACTTCAAGGAGCAGGCAATATGCTACGCCTGGGACTTCGTATCAAATCAGCTTGGTATACCGCAAGAAAAGCTCATGGTCACAGTGCACTCATCTGATCCTGAGGCAAGAGACATATGGGCCAAGGTGTCTGGCCTGCACTCAAGCAAGATAATTACAATAGATAACAACGACAACTTCTGGTCCATGGGTGATACAGGTCCATGCGGGCCATGCAGCGAGATATTCTACGATTACGGAGACAGGGTGCAGGGTGGGCCTCCGGGGTCGCCAGATCAAGACGGAGACAGGTTTGTCGAGATATGGAACCTGGTATTTATGCAGTACGAGCAGCTCCAGGACGGCACGAGACGCAAGCTGGCCAAGCAATCGATAGATACAGGAATGGGGCTGGAGCGCATAGCCTCGGTAATGCAAGGTGTTACGAGCAACTACGACACAGACACATTCGTCACGATCAAGCAAGAAATCTACAACATCTGCGGCGACAACAGACAGGAGTACGGGGCACATTATAATGTCATAGCCGACCATATCAGAGCCTGCGTATTCACGATCTCCGAAGGCATTATGCCGTCCAACGAGCTGAGAGGCTATGTACTGAGACGTATAATCAGGAGAGCCATGAGGCACGGCTATGTAATGGGCATGAGGCAGGCATTCCTACACAAGCTCGTTGATGTAATTATAAAGACCATGAGCCACTACACGGACCTCCCAGGCCTCAGAGACTATATAATTACAACGATAGAGACTGAGGAAAACCTCTTCCTGCGCACGATCGACAACGGTATGGGTATACTTACAAAAGAGCTCGAGAGGTTGGGCGATACTACAAAAACATTCCCGCCGGAAATTGCATACAAGCTATACGACACCTACGGCTTTCCGGTTGACCTAACCCAGGACATATTACGCAGCCACAACAAACACATCAACCTGGACGACTTCAGCAGGATATCTGCCGAGCACAGGGAGATGTCAAAGACGAAGTGGTCCGGCACGGGGGACAATATAATAGCATCCCAGTGGCTCAAGATCAAAGAAGAACTCGGGCAAGACCAAAACAAATTCATCAGAGGCGGCCAGGGATCCATTGATGCGAGCGTCTTATACATAATCAACGAGGATGGGGTCGCCGTGCAGGAAGCCGCGCCTCAGTCCGGCCAAACTGTCAACGCCATGCTCGTGCTCGACAAGACAAACCTATACCCAGAAAGCGGAGGCCAAGTCGGAGACTACGGCATAATAGAAAATGTCGGTCGAATCACAGATACCAAATACATAAACGAAGTAATAGTACATAGCTGCGAGCTAGACGGGGCAATAAAAGTCGGCCAGGACGTTAGGATCACGCTCAATTCCAAGAGACGCCTGAGCACATCACGCAACCACACAGCCACCCACATACTCCACAAGGTCTTGCAAAACATGTACGGTCCTCAGGCTATGCAGAAGGGATCCCTATGCTCAGACTATATACTGAGGTTCGACTTCTCATGCTCCGAGAGGTTGGATGGAGACGCTCTGACTGAGATAGAAAGACGTGTGCAGGATGTAATAGACATGGCGATTGACGTAAACATATACGAAACAAGCCTTGAAGACGCGAGATCCAAGGGTGTTACGGCCCTCTTTGGCGAGAAGTACAAGGACGTGGTGAGAGTAGTCCAGATCGGCAACTTCTCCAGCGAGCTATGCGGAGGCGAGCATGTCTCCAACACATCGCAAGTCGGCTGCTTCAAGATTATATCGTCCTCGTCCGTCGGGTCATCGGTAAGACGCATTGAAGCTGTTGTTGCAGATAATGTAGTGAGATACTACGAAGACCGCCTGTTACGCCTTGACGATGCGATGAAAGAGAAGGACGGCAAGATCAAGCAGCTTACCAAGATGGTCGAGCAGCTCAAGTCGAGCGCACAAGACTGTGATATTCGTAAGGACGGATACTTGCATTACGTTGTACTCGACGGAGCCGACAAAAAACAGGTACTGGGGCTCGTAGACAAATACAAACAACATACTGAGCCTGTCTGCCTACTCGTCTTCAACAAATCACAAGACTCAGGCACATGCTCTGTCTGCTGCTTTGCGAAGGAGTTACATGGAGACCTATCTGCCAAAGTTATAGTCGGCAGAGTTCTTGACGATTTGAGCCTATCCGACAAAATAAAATTCGGAGGCCGTGATGACATGGTTCAGTTCGGCGGGTTGGATATTGATACGATAGAAACGGTAATAACCCATACATCCAAACACACCACAAAAATATGATAGTATATATGTATAAGCACCCGGTATGCAGCTGTTATGATGCACAATAACAACAATAATAAAGACGATGATATCATAAACAACGAAGAATATACTGACGACCTAAACGATCTTATACCGGAAATCCTGCCTCCGACGAGCGATTATGTGTTTTATAGTATATTTGGTGCCGAGGATTGCAAGTATCAACTCATATGCTTCCTGAATGCAATACTGAATGGTGAGCCGTATATACAAGATCTAGAGATAGTACCGACAGAATACAAGAAAAACATTTCATACGGCAAGACAATAAGGCTAGACATCATGGCATATACAGACGACGGCTCGCTTGTCAATATAGAAATACAATGTAGAAAGCATGGAGACCTGGTATCTCGGATGTTATACTATGAATCGATAATCATACGAGATAACTGCATTAAGGAAGGCCAGTCGTACGGGAAGATACCAAGTGTAATATCGATATGGATACTGAAAGAAAACATCACAACCAGGCGTAATTGTAAGAGTGTAGCCAGATGGACATATGAAGCAAACGGCTCAGATCCATCGGAAATTATGTCATACAGGCAAAGAAGGATTATAATAGAATTAGATAAACTCAAGCAGACAGAAAGTAATACGATATCTGATGAATGTGCTGTATGGTTGAACTTTCTGCTAAAACCAACAGAACTACCGGAGCAATATCTAAACAACAAAGGAGTACCAGAGGCAATGAATAAGTTGAAATATGTTAGCCATGATATGAAGGCAAGAAGGGAATGGATGCTGAGGGAAATGGCTGAAGCTGATTACCACAATGATATTACTTGCAGCAGAGAAGAGGGTGTGAGAGAGGGTATTATAAAAGGTATGTTGCAAAAAGCCAAAGAGACTGCTATCTGTCTGCTTGGTATGAAAACATTAACATTGGACCAAATCGCCCAAGCATCTGGTCTTTCTGTATCAGATGTAATTGCCTTGAGAGACGAGCGTAATACATAGATATAAAATCTGAGGACATCAGTGAAGATAAATAATTTACTGGAATGTAATATCGTTGTTATGTATTGGATTGTTGATGTGTTTGTTGTGTAAGCAATTTGGTGTGGATTAACGTATATTCGTATGTGGATTGACGATAGTGCGTTTAAAATGATACCATGATATTGTAGTTGTTTGTTTTAATTAGGCTGTATAA
>CANBDL010000002.1 GCA_947367345.1 uncultured Alphaproteobacteria bacterium
TATGATGCCGCAGCTGGAGCTGTGATTGGGTAGTTATGTTTATGGTTAGGCTTGTAGCTTTGATGATGGACAGTCTCTAATTTTTTATAGTTAGTTTTAGGATTCTAGCAATGAGTAAGCTCAGGTTTATAGCGGTAGCTGTTGCATTATTGTCGATGAATTGCCAGTATGCGGATGCTGTCAATACCAAGAAACATGGCTCCATAAGAACGACGAAGAAGTCAATGGGGGAGGGGGTAACCTCTAGCAAGCAAGACAAGAACATCAAAGACCGTATTCTCGAAATATATATGGAGTACTACGGTAAGCGGATTACAAAGTTAGATACCCCACAGAAAATCTTAGAAGAAATTTCTAAAAAAGATAGTGGCAAGAATGGTTGTGCTCAGTTGGCTCAATTATGTAATAGTGATAAGCCGGAGCATGTAAGTGCTGCGTTGGAAGCCACAGATTATACATTTAATAACGAGGTTCCTTCACAAATTCCAGAACCAGTCAGTAAGATATATGCTGCAATCATGTTGTTGTCAAGTGCAAATATTTTATCCGATACAGAAGCTTTGCAATATATTCAGCAAATAGATAACCTTGTGAAAGAAATTAATAGTAAGACAAAACAAAGATACAATAGTATGACGCAAGAACAAAGGATTTCCGGTTGTTGTAATGCCATGACTTGCGCATCTAAAATAATGAATAAGGAGCTTAAAGTTTTAAACGAAGCGAAATTGAAGATGAGTAATATATCGGAGGAATCAGAAAATACAGATGCAGAGTAAGTATAATGCATAGATATACAGGTGGATTGTGTGGTCTGCCTGTGTTGTTGTTCGATGTTTTATAAGATATATGCTGATTTTATATATTGTTTCTGGTTACTTGGTGTGCGTGGTGAATGTATCTCGGTGTTGTGATTATGTATTAATGCGAGAGTCTTCATCTGGATTGTCGATGTGAAGACAAGACATACTGTTTCTAATTTTTTCTTCTGTGCATGCTTCATTGCCTTGTTCAATTATGTTTATAATTGCTTTGGCGCATTGTATTCTGTTTTGACCCTTAAATAATGATTCGTCATTTGTAATAAAGTCTTGACAGCTCGTCTTATTTTCTGTGAGATAAGGTAGTAATGCTGCTATAGGTAGATCATAGAACTTATCTCCGTCAACAAAACGTCTTGCGACTTCGAGGTCTAGCATTATTTCATATTCGAGATTGTTGTTGCTATAGAAGATTGTATTCCATGACTTGTAACATAATTTGTCATCTTCTATATTGCAAAAATCAACTAATATATTACCTGGTTGGTTTTCTGATCCTGTGTAATGTATTGCAATTTCTAAGGAGCTGTACTTGAAATATATTGGTCGCATTGTGTCGTCATTTATGTAGAAATCCTCGTATTGTGATAATTCTCTTTCATTTTTGATGATTTTATTAAACAAATAGATGCGTGATCTGTGTGACAATCCATTTAAATATATGTGTCTGGATTTGTCAGTATACACATATTGATGTAAATACCGATTAAATAATTTTATTGTTTTGCACTCGTACATTTTCTCGGAATTTATCAAAAATTTCCTTGATACATTGCAATATTTTTGATACAATTCATCGCAATTGTTATTCATGCATATTATTGTGTTGCAGAATGAAAAAATAATACCAAACATAAAAATTATAGATTTGACCAGATATTTCATATAATATGTATTGAAAAAAATGTATATCGGAATTGTACCATATCTGTAGAGTATTTGTGTTAATAGATGTATGTCATATTATAATTAACACACAAAATATTACTTTGTTTAGGATATGGGATTACAGTCTGTATTTCAAATTCTTGTAGAACTTAATTACGTTCACTAATTTGTTTTTGTGCGAATGTTTTGATCAACTTAATCAATATGATAGTTAGCAACAATACTATAATATTGCCAAGGTATACAATTAATACAAACATAAGACTATATATAGATGATAGAGTTAGTTTATCATATGGATTTTTGTTTTGTCTGAGTGTATGCGTAGTTGATCTACATAAACTAAGTAGAGACATTGTAGTAGAGAATCCTATGTAACAAAATAGTAAAGACCAAAAAATGCTGGTAAGCGTGTGCATCTGTTTTATTTTGGCCGCATAAAAGAGAAATATAAATAATGCAACAAAACAGATATTGGTTACTATTGATCTTAGTTTATCGTTTTTGTGGAGTACTATGCAGTCAAATATGATATGAAATATAATTGGCATAATCGTGAACGAAAGTGGGCAAGTTTCTGTGGAGGAAGACACGTTTATTGCGTTATAAATTTGTTGAATTAATTGTGCAATGTGTGATGAGTAGAACTTATTGTATACAATATAGAATATAGCACAAAATACATTAAATACTTTAAATACTAATATAAATGTTATTATGGCTGATTTATGTCTTTTGATTGTATTGGATATGCAAATGATGTTTAATACTTCGCTACATAATGCGAACAAAAAAATGCAAATGTATAAATTATAATCTGTGCTTAATAATGATAATACAGAAAGTATATGGCTCGTGACAACATACTTGTACTGCGACCAAAAATGATGCCAACAGTGTTTATTGCGTATTTCTTGTGTTACCAATTCATCTCGCATAGAACTTGAGCTATCATCAAAATTTGAAATTTAGTTCATTGTAGCATATATTGTTACAATTGACAACTTTTTGTTTTATTTTTTATTATATATGCAAAAATTCATTTGATTAAAATATTTGTTGCGTGTTATAGATGGTTTGTTATAGAATGAAATTATAGTCTGTCGTATTTTTTCGCTTGATGCCTTCATTATAGTTCTTGCTTACGAGCGGCGATTTAGTGTATAATGAAAGTGTAGCTTTTTGCGCCAAGTATTTTGCGTTGTGGGCGTGTTTTTAGGTTTAGCGTGCCGACAAATTGACGTTGAGAATTTTTGATTTCTACGTCATGAGTTTTTGGATGATTTTCTTTTTGGTGGATGTAGCCATATGCTTTGGTTTTTCGCCAGAAGGTTAAGGGATTTGATGATGCGAAGGCTTTTCGCTTTTGTTGAGTAATTTAGGAGTTAATGATGCCAAGATCGGTATGGAAGGGTCCGTTTTTTGATAAATATTTGTTAAAAAAGGTTGAGTCTGTGAGGCAAGCCGGAAGATCGGATGTGATTAAGATTTGGTCCAGGAGGTCAACCATTCTGCCTCAGTTTATAGGTATGAACTTCGGTGTTTACAACGGTAAAAAATTTTTGCCGGTGACGGTTACAGAAGGTATGGTTGGACATAAATTTGGTGAATTCGCGCCTACACGCACTTATTATGGGCATGGCGCAGATAAGAAGGCGAAAAGATGATTGCAAAAGATAATACAGCGATGAATGACACTGCAAAAGCCGTGTTACGCAAGGTGAGGGTCAGCCCACAGAAATTGAACTTAGTTGCATCCATGATTCGTGGTATGAAGGTCGACAAAGCAATGGGAACTCTCATACACTCACGCAAGAGAATTGCTGATGATGTTTACAAAGCTTTAAAGTCAGCTGTGTCTAACGCGGAGCAGAAGAGTATTGATATCAGCGATTTATATGTGAAGGAAGCTTATGTTGGCTATAGCATAAAGCTTAGAAGGTTTCACGCAAGAGGCAGAGGCAGAGGAAGCACAATCACAAAGCCTTTTAGCCATTTGACAATTATTGTGTCTAGGTAGTAGGGGGTTATTGTGGGCCAGAAAGTTAATTCGATATGTCTCAGGGTTGGTATCCTTAGAACTTGGGACTCCAGGTGGTTTGCCAGGAAGAAGGATTATGCAGGTTATTTGCATAGCGATTTTTTAATCAGGAAATACATAAAGGAGCATTGTAGTTCTGTTGGTATTTCTAAGATTGTTATACAGAGACCGAACAAGAAAATTTTAGTTGAGATACATGCAATGAGGCCTGGCGCTCTTATAGGTAAGGGCGGAGCGGACCTGGAAAAGATCAAAGATGCTCTTACAAAGATAGCAGGTACGCCAGTTGCGATTAATATATCAAACGTTAGAAGACCAGAGCTTGATGCAAATATTATCGCTGAAAGTATTGCATTTCAGATCGAGAAGCGTGTTTCTTATCGTAGAGCAATGAAGAGAGCTATTCAATCTGCTATGAAGCTTGGCGCTACTGGTATAAGGGTTAATGTCTCCGGAAGACTCAATGGGGCTGAGATAGCTCGTATGGAGTGGTATCGTGAGGGCCGTGTTCCTTTGCATACATTGCGTTCTAATGTTGATTTTAGTGTTGCAACAGCGAAGACTACCTATGGTACATGTGGTATCAAGGTTTGGATATACAGAGGAGAAGGTAGCCACAGGTCTAGCGCTTCTGATTATGTAAATACTCAGAATACACATGGCGAGAACGCTAAGGCTGCTGTCGACTCTACTGTTGAAAATATAGAAAACTCAGAGAATAGTTGAGGTCTGTTATGTTGTTCCCAAAGAAAACAAAGTTTAGGAAGGCATTTAAAGGGCGTGTTAAGGGAAATGCTACTTCCGGGTATACAGTTAGTTTCGGTAGCTTTGGTTTGAAATCATTGGAGCCAGCTCGTATAACTTCCAGGCAGATTGAATCTGCTAGAAGAGCTATTACAAGGTACATTAAGAGAAGTGGTAGGGTTTGGATAAGAATATTCCCAGATATTCCTGTATCAAAGAAACCGGCTGAAGTAAGAATGGGGAGCGGAAAGGGTTCTCCAGAATACTGGATTGCAAGAGTCCACCCAGGAAGAATTATGTTTGAGATAGACGGAGTATCTGAGGAGGTTGCTAACGCAGCTTTTGCTTTGGCTTCTGCTAAGTTACCTGTCAATACTAAGTGTGTAAAACGCGTTGTGTAGTAGTTGTTGGTGTTATGTTATGAAGTTTTCTGAGATAAAAGTCAAGGATAGAAAGGCGCTTGAGTCTTTGTTGCTTGACAAAAAGCGCGAGAATCTTGGTCTTCGTTTGGCCCTTGCGTCTGGTGGTGAATGTAAGACGTCGGATATAAGGGCGTGTCGTAGAGATATAGCAAGGATAAAAACCTGTCTTGCTATGTTGAATAACAGTGATAAGTAGAGGAATTAAAGATGCCACGTAGAGTTTTGCAAGGAATTGTTGTGAGTGATAAATGCGATAAGACAGTGACCGTCAGGGTTGAACAGCGCATTATGCATCCTATTTACAAAAAATATGTCAAGAGACATAAGAAATATGTTGCACATGATTCAAACAATGAACACAAGGTTGGAGATTCTGTTAGAATTATAGAGTCTAGACCAATTTCTAAGACAAAGAAATGGGTCGTTGACTCCAAAATGGTATTAGGGGGATAGTTGATATGATTCAATCAGAATCGAGATTGCGAGTAGCCGACAATTCTGGTGCTAAGGAAGTTATGTGTATCAAGGTTATCGGTGGATCGAAGAGAAGATATGCTGGGATCGGTGATGTAATTATTGTCAGTATAAAAGATGCTATACCAAGAGGTAAAGTTAAGAAAGGCGATATTCACAGAGCAGTTATAGTACGAACTAAGCAGCCACTGAAGAGAAAAGATAGTTCACAGATTAGGTTTGATGATAATGCTGTGGTTTTGATTGACAAAAGTGGTGAGCCGTTGGGAACTCGTATTTTTGGGTCGATAACTAGGGAGTTACGACGTGGAGGATATATGAAGATTATTTCTCTTGCCCCGGAGGTTTTGTAAAATGACCCAGGCCAAATTTAAGATTAAAAAGAACGATGTTGTCCAGGTTATTACGGGTAAGGAAAAGGGTAAACGTGGTACCGTAAAGAAGGTTTTGCTTGACAAAGCTCAGGTAATAGTGGAGAATGTTAATGTTGTTGTAAGACATATTAGACCTGATCAGAGACATCCAGAGGGGTCGATAAAAAAGGAGATGCCGATAAGCATTTCTAATGTTGCATTGATTGATGCAACAACTGGAAAGCGTGGATCTGTCGGCTTTAAACTGGATGAGGATGGTAAGAAGGTTAGGTATTTTAAGAAGTCTGGTAGTATTGTAGGATAATTGACATGAGCTATACCAAAGATAAATTTCATTCCGAAATAATAGACAAACTCAAGAAGGATCTTGGTTTGAGTAATTTATATGCAGTGCCAAAGCTTGAGAAGATAGTTATACACTGCAGCGATTCTGATGCTCACTCAGATTCTAAGGTTTTGACATCGATTGTCGGGGATTTGACTGTAATATCTGGGCAAAAACCAGTTATTACTAAGGCTAAGAAGTCGATTGCCAGTTTCAAGGTTAGACAGGGCATGAATCTTGGCGCTAAAGTTACACTCAGAAAAGATCGCATGTATGAGTTTGTGGATCGTTTGATTTTTATGGCTTTGCCTAGGGTTCTTGATTTCAAGGGCTTAAGTCAAAGTGGTTTTGATGGAAGGGGTAACTACTCTCTTGGAATTAAGGAGCAGCTTATTTTCCCTGAGATTGATTATGACAAAATTGATAAGCCAAGAGGTTTGGATATTACAGTTTGTACAACAGCTAGCAATGACTCTCATGCTCTTGCCCTGTTGCGCGAGTTGAAATTTCCTTTTATTGTTAAATAAGGTTGGTGTTGTATGGCAAAGAAAAGTGCTATCGAAAATAACATGAGACGAAAGAGAATTGTATCTCAGAAAGAAGAAACTAGAAAAAAACTTAAAGCTATCATTATGGATAAAAATACATCAGACGATGATCGTATGAAGGCTGTGTATAAGTTGTCTGAGATGCCACGTAATTCTTCTTTTGTTCGTATACGTAATAGGTGTGCATTGACAGGAAGAGCAAGAGGTTATTATAGAAAGTTTGGTGTTTCTAGAATAGCTTTGAGGGATTTGAGTTCTTTTGGTTTGGTGCCTGGCGTAACAAAGGCAAGTTGGTAATTTTTTGGGTATATGTCATGGATGTTGTAAGCGATTTGTTTTCGAGAATTAGAAACGCTCAGATGATGCGTAAGAAGAAGGTGATATCACCTGTATCATCAGAGAGGTTAAATATTCTTAAAGTCCTTTTGAACGAGGGGTATATAAGTGCATATGACCTTGTGGAAGATGGAACTGCATTTAAAAAAGTTGAAATCGAGTTGAAGTATGATGGAAACGAACCTGTGATCCAGGAGATTAAGAGAATTTCTAAACCTGGTAGGAGAGTTTATACTTCTGTTAAGAATATAAAGCCAGTCAAAAATGGTCTTGGTATAAATATTTTGTCTACCAACAAAGGAATATTGTCCGAAACAGAGGCGAGAAAACTCTCTGTTGGTGGAGAACTGATTTGTACTGTATTTTAATGAAGGATGTGAACCGTGTCTAGAGTTGGTAAAAAACCCGTCAATATTCCTGCTGATATCAAGGTTACAGTTGACGGTTCAGTTTTAAAATTTGCAAAAGGAAAAATTGAAGAGAGCTATAACGTTGATAGTAGGGTAGGTTTTGAATTATCTGCCGGATCAATAGCATTTAAATCAGCTAATGGCGTAAAGTGTGCGAATGCATTGTGGGGAACGACTCAGAAGAATGTTAGTAATATAGTTGAAGGGCTTACAACTGGTTTTTCTGTAGAGCTTGAGCTTGTTGGTGTTGGTTATAAAGCTAACGTAGCTGGAAGGCAGTTGGTTTTAGAATTGGGATATAGCCATAATATCAAGTATGATATACCAGACGGTATTGAAATTGTATGTCCAAAGCCAACATCTATTATTGTCAAAGGGCATTCTAAAAAGCTTGTTGGTGATGTTGTAGCTTTGATAAAAACATATCGTAAGGTTGAGCCATACAAGGGTAAGGGAGTTATAAGAGTTGGTGATTTTGTTTATCGAAAGGAGGGTAAGAAGAAATAATGTTTAGTCCTTCCGAATTGTATCAGAGAAGAAAAAAGAGACAAAGATATAAGTTATCCTGCGTTTCCAATGGAGAAAGACATAGAGTTGTTGTTCATCGTACCAATAATCACATTTATGCTCAGTTGGTTGATGTGAATGGGGTTGTTGTCGCCCAAGCATCTACTCTTGATAAAAATATCAAAGATAAGATTAAGACTGGTGGAAATATAAAGGCAGCGGAATGCGTAGGCGAATCAATTGCCAATATTGCTAAATCAAATAATATTGTTGATGTTGTTTTTGATAGGTCTGGCTATTTGTATCATGGAAGAATAAAGGCCTTAGCAGATAGCGCAAGACAACATGGGTTGAATTTTTAGGGTAGTGTGTTTATGGCTAACGAGAGAGATAGAAATAATAACCGCGATAATCAGTGGATAGAAAAATTGGTTAGCGTCAGAAGGGTTACCAAGGTTGTGAAGGGCGGTAAGAATATGCGCTTCTCGGCATTAGTTGTTGTAGGTGATGGAGCTGGGAAAGTTGGTTATGCATCCGCTAAGGCAAGGGAGGTTCCTGATGCAGTAAAGAAAGCTGTTGAGAAGGCCAAAAAGAATATGATTCGCGTTTCCTTGAGGCATGGTAGAACAATAAGACACGATATAGATGTCAGGGTTGGCGCTGGTCATGTGTTTTTGAGAACAGCTCCCGCAGGTACTGGAGTTATCGCAGGAGGATGTATGCGCTCTGTCTTTGAAGCTCTAGGCGTTCAAGATATCGTTAGCAAGTCTGTTGGTTCTAGCAATTACTTCAATGTGATACGAGCAACATTTGCAGCTCTTAAGTCTATTAAGACCCCAAAACAGATTGCAAACAAGCTTGGATGCAGGATTTCAGATATTACAGATAGATGCATGGTTTCATCAGGGGCTTCATCTAAAAATGCAAGGCAGAATGCGGAATAATAATTTATTGTGGTTTATTTGGTGTGACTTATGTCTATAAAATTAAATAACTTAAAGAATAATATTGGCGCTACACATTGTATAAAACTATTGGGGCGTGGTATAGGCTCTGGTTTAGGTAAAACATCCGGTAGAGGTGGAAAGGGCCAGACTGCAAGATCAGGCGTTGCGCTTAACGGCTTTGAGGGTGGCCAGACTCCTATTTATCGTAGACTTCCTAAGCGTGGGTTTAAGAATATTTTTTCCGTATCAAGATACGAGTTGGATTTCAACAAGATCTCTAACATGAAGAAGAAAGGCCTACTTGATGGAGTTGATGTTATTGACAGTGATTTTTTAAAGAAAATTGGTTATATGCCAAAACATTGTCAAGAGGTTTCGTTGATATGCAATGGATCTATAGATTTCAAAGTGAAATTGAGTGTAGATAGGTGTAGTGCGTCTGCTGGCGAGGCTTTGAAAAAAGCTGGATGTACTTTAGTTTAGTTTGAGGGTACTCGAGATGGCTTCACATGCGGATCAGCTTGCAAAAAATTTTTCCTTTTCTTCCTTCTCAAAAGCTGCAGATCTCAAGAAGAGGATATGGTTTACCATTATATTGTTGATAATATACAGGTTTGGTACTTACGTTCCTCTTCCTGGAATAAACACAGTTGAGGTCAAGAATTTTACATCAGATCACTCTGACGGTATTCTTGCTGTATTGGATCTGTTCTCCGGTGGATCTATTTTGAGAATGGCTATTTTCTCTCTTAATATTGTTCCTTACATAAGCGCAAGCATAGTATTTCAATTACTAACAGTTATTGTTCCTAGGTTGGACGAGATGAGGAAGGACGGTGAGTCAGGACAGCGTCAAATCAATCGCTATACCAGGTATCTTGCTGTTTTTTTCGCTTTGGTACAGGGATTTGGTATTGCTCTTGCTTTAGAGAGAATCAATGGTGGGGCTCTTGTTTTTGAGAAGGGTGCAATGTTTAGGTTCACAACCATGACAAGTTTGGCTTGTGGAACGTTAATTGTGATGTGGTTTGGTGAGCAGATTAAATCTAGGGGGATAGGCAATGGCTCTTCTGTCATAATATACACAGGTATAGTTGCCAACCTACCTTCTTCCATTAAGAAGATGTTTGTTTATGCAAGCCAAGGTACTATCAGCCAAATTGCTTTGCTTGGAATAATTCTATTTATTGTTGCTATCATATTGTGTATAGTGTTTTTTGAGAAGGCTACCAGGAATATACCTATACAATATCCAAGACTTCAAACAATGACTGGTTTTGCAAAGCAGCAGCCATCTTATTTGCCTTTGAAAATTAACAATGCCGGTGTTGTGCCGCCAATATTTGCATCTTCTCTTTTGCTGATGCCAGCTACGATTTATAATTTTATGAGAACTCCTGTTGTTGCAGATTCTCCTTCATTGTTTGCAAAGATAGCTATGATGTTGAGACATGGGGCTCCTTTGTATGTATTCTTGTTTGCTATTGCGATTATATTTTTCTCTTTTTTCTATACAGCAATAATGTTTAACCCAACTGAGACAGCTGATAATTTTAAAAAATCTGGCACTTACATTCCTGGTATTAGGCCTGGAGAGTCTACGGCAGATTATCTTGATGGTGTGCTAACTAGATTAACCGTAGTTGGATCTCTGTATTTATGTGCTGTATGTATATTGCCTGAGATTTTGTTTTCATCTGTTGGTTTACCACAATTTTTAGGCGGAACTAGTCTATTGATTATGGTTGGTACTACATCAGATATTGTTACACAAATCCAATCCCAACTAATGAAGCAACAGTATAGTTCTCTATTCAAAAGGGGGATGCATTAGTTGCTATGGTTGTGAATTTATGTGACTATGCTATAGTTATGCTTGGTCCCCCAGGTTCTGGAAAGGGTACTCAGGTTTCCTATCTTGTTGATCTTGGATTTCATGTTGTTTCTGTTGGAGATATTTTAAGGTCCAATGGAGATACTGTAATCCCAGGCCTCAATGCTACAGTTATGGATGCAATGTCATCTGGCATGCTTTTGCCAGATGATTTTATTTGCGATGTTGTCAGGAGCGACATGTTAAATAAATTGTCTTCTGGCGATAAGCATATATTCATCTTTGATGGTTTTCCGAGGACAGTTGTTCAGGCGGAATATTTAAATGCAGTGCTAAAAGAGCTATCAATACCTATAAAATATGCATTTAACTTTGATGTTTCTGATGATATTGTTTTTCGTAGGATAACTGGTAGATTTTCTTGCGCATCTTGTGGTAGAATATACAATAAGTTTTTGTGTAATACAAAGATTGAAAATGTGTGCGATTCGTGTGGAGCGTCTGAATTTATTTTTAGATCAGACGATAACGAAGAATCGTTGAAGACTCGTTTGTCTCAGTATTATGAAAAGAGTAAGCCTCTTGTATCGTTTTATCAAGAGATGGGGTTGTTGTTTAATATAAATGCTTCTCTGTCGTCAGATGATGTAAGGCGTGAAATTTTTTCGAAGATTGGTATTAGTTAGTTTTTGTTTTTGGAGATTTTATTGTGGCTCGTATAGCTGGTATAAATATACCTAACAATAAGAAGGTTGTCGTGGGTCTTACTTATATTTATGGCATAGGACCTTTTATATCAAAGAATGTCTTAGAGAAGGCTGGAGTTGACCCAGATAAGAGGGTTGCGAATTTGACTGACTCAGAGGTTTTGAGATTGCGAGAGGTAATTGATTCTGATTGCGTAATAGAGGGATCATTGCGTCGCGAGGTTTCTCAAAATATTAAACGCCTTAATGATCTTGGATGTTATAGGGGCTTAAGACATAGAAAGGGTCTTCCTGTTAGAGGACAGAGAACACACACCAATGCTAGAACCAGAAAGGGTAAAGCAGTTGCGATAGCTGGCAAAAAGAAGGCAACTAAATAGTTTTGTGCTTTGATTATACTTGCTTAATTGTGTGTATTGTTTTTTTGTGCATGGTATGCGTGTGTAATGCGGATATTTAGGAGGATTTTTATTTATGGATGCAAAAGCTGTAAAAAAATTGAAGAGAAGAGATAGAAAGAATGTTGTTAACGCGGTCGCTCACATAAACTCAACTTTCAACAACACCATTATTACTATTACAGATGAGGGTGGTGCAACAATTGTTTCTGGTTCTGCTGGTATGGTTGGTTTTCATGGCTCTAGGAAGTCTACACCTTATGCAGCTCAGTTGGCTGCTGACTTCGCTGCAAAGAAGGCTGCTGAGCACGGGGTTAGGAATATGCGTGTGGTTGTAAAGGGGGCTGGAAACGGAAGAGAAACTGCCGTTAGGTCTTTGCAGTCTGCTGGTTTTGTTATAACCACAATTAATGACGTAACAATGACACCGCACAACGGCTGCAGACCACCAAAACCAAGAAGAAATTAGTTTTTTGTTTCGAGGTGTTATTGTGTTTAATTGGAAGAGATTGATAAAGCCAGACGATATTGATATTAAGAATTGGGATTCAAGTGGTCGTGATGCTGTATTCGTGATTGCTCCTCTTGAGACGGGTTTTGGTACTACGATTGGAAGCGCATTAAGAAGAGTTTTGTTGTCGTCCATAGAGGGAGCAGCTATTACTGACGTTAAAATTTCAGGCGTTTTTCATGAATTTTCTACAATAGTTGGCGTTGTTGAATGCGTTCAAGAGATAATCTTAAATTTGAAATCTGTACGTTTAAGATCGTCCTTTGATTCTGAAAAAAAGGTTGTTATACACCGTAATGGCCCATGTGTAGTCACAGCTGCAGATATAGAGAGCTCTTCTGGTGTAGAGGTAATGAATCCAGATCAAGTTATTTGCACAATTACTGACGAAATAGAGTTCGAGATGGAGTTACGTGTTTGTAGAGGTATTGGTTATTCTTCAGCTGAATCAAGGGGCAACAATAATGCTCATGTTGGTAATCTTGCTATAGACGCAACATATTCTCCAATAGATTCTGTTGATTTTAGTGTTGAGCAGATGAGAGTTGGAGATAGAACAGACTACGATAAATTAACAATTCATATTAAAACTAGTGGTGCTATAAGAGCAGATGATGCATTGAGTAGTGCTGCATTGATATTGCGCGATCATTTTGCTGGTCTTGTGATGTTTGAAGACAAGGCCAGTACTTCTGGAAATGATAG
Source organism: uncultured Alphaproteobacteria bacterium (assembly GCA_947367345.1). Taxonomy (GTDB): domain Bacteria; phylum Pseudomonadota; class Alphaproteobacteria; order RUG11792; family RUG11792; genus CANBDL01. The sequence continues at coordinate 12,993 of CANBDL010000002.1, forward strand.
AGAATTTGGCTTCAGTTTCAGGAAAGATTTGCTGCGCCGTATAGATGAGCTCGAGTTGTCTGTAAGGTCCTCAAATTGTCTTAAGAATGATAATATAATATATATAGGCGATTTGGTGAAGAGAACCGAAGCTGATATGATGAAGACGCCTAACTTTGGTAAGAAGTCTCTCGATGAGATAAGGGCTGTGTTGGGGTCTCTTGGATTATCTTTTGGGATGGATGTTCCTGATTGGCCTCCTGAAAACCTCGAGGAGTTGGCGCGCAAGTATGATGACCAGTGCGGTTAGTATTTTTTTTTATTAGGAAGTAAGTAACGGAGATTTCAAAATGAGACACGGATTTTCTGGAAGAAGATTAAATAGGACAAGATCGCATAGAAAGGCGATGTTAAGGGCTATGGCTTGCGCATTGATACAATACGAAAAGATCAATACAACTTTACCTAAGGCAAAGGAGCTGAGGCCTTTTGTTGAAAAATTGGTTACCATGTGTAGAGTTGACAATATAAACACGAGAAGGCGGGCTGTTGCAATTCTGCAAAGAAAGGATATTGTAAATAAAATATTTGACGTTATATCTAAACGTTTTGCAAATAGAAATGGTGGGTATATTAGGATTATGAGAAATGGCTTTAGATACGGTGATGATGCTCCTATGGCTGTTATAGAGTTTGTTGAGAGAGATATGGCTTCTGGTGCAGTTGAACGATCGCAAGATAAATCCGCGTCTTTGTGATACTTGTTTGGTTATTAGATTGTATATGAACATTTTTGTAAAATATCTATTATGCTTTCTCTTCTTTATTTTGTCTGGGTGTAGTGTTTCTAACGTTAGTAGAGGATCTCAGATATCGAAAGATGATTTAAAGTTGATTGAACCAAAAAAAGATAATATATCTTCTGTTATTGAGAAGTTTGGTGCACCAATGGTTGTTTCTCCAATTGTTGGATATGATGGCATGTTCAGATATTACTATGTGTCTTCTCTTTATAAGAGGGTCGAGCCACTTTTGGGTAGATGTATATCTCAATATATAATAGTTGTAACTTTCAATAAAGATGGTTTTGTTGATAGAATCTATGATTCATCAGGCGCTATGATCCAGTGCAGCAGTAAGTCCACCAAATCTATTGGGAAATACAGCTTTTTGTCTCAGATTGCTGATTCTAGGTTTACTGTTTCTGGTCCTGGTGGAGCTAAAGTTGATCTCCGCGGCAGCAAGAAGCATGGTTCTATGTAGATCATAAACTCGCAACCTGTTAACAATATCAATAATCAACCTGATATTCAACCACAAAACCCAACTTGCTCCACATATCAACGGTGTCTCAATGTATTGAATCCTTTGTTCATCACTAATCAACATACAAATTCCGAAACAACAAAATTACCTGACATACAATAAGGCCTGCTTACAGAAATACGGCGCAATATAAGCAATGCACAATAATACCAATATCACATAAACATGCGCAATACGATCAACGGGTATAACCAATTAACGCAATATTGGTGTGCGGCAGTGCAACACAAACATGCATGTATATGTCAACCCCAAGAAAATATGATACACTGGCATAAGAGTTATGTTTGTTTTTTTGTCAGGGAAAGATTGTGAATAGTATTCTAAGGCTGTGCTCTTTTGTTGTCTCTACTATTTTCTACACGTCCACATCATTTGTTTTGGATGCATGCTGTGACGCAGATTTTAATTACTTCCAGTGCGAACCACAACCTAATTACATCTGAAGTATGCGCGAGATTGATGAATACAGTTACGTATCACCAAGCAATATTGACCAAGAACTCGACAGAACTTTTGAATATATATGTGATGATTCATATTACAACAATGAATACGAACAGAATCATTTACATAACACGACAAGAACAATAGCTAATACTCACCAAACAACCTTTCCCACCGAAAACATTTTATATAGTAATATCACCACCACACCAAGGGCAACAGTATATAATAGCCCAATACTTACACATTCGTATAGCAGAATCAATTCAATTTATGATCATAATGAAATATTATTTGATGCGATAAGCAGTTGTTACGATATGGTTGGAAACACAAAATCTCTTGCTGTCATACCAGTGTATGCACAAAATTGTTTGTCAGAACTTTTTGCCGTAAGCGTTAAACAAATGACAATAAATTTTGGACCACCCCGTTTTTTAAGGACCTACAAAACCATAAAATCAAGCAACATTTTTATGTTCTGCTTTTTTCTTTCTAAAATTCATAGGTGATGTTTGTAACTTTGCCTGAGGTCTTTTGTTATTCCAGGTCCTTATATATCTTGTAAGACCATATTCTAGTTCTTCTATGTTGTTAAAACTTCTTGTATATATAAATTCTCTCTTGATCTTACCAAAGACATTTTCTATTGTATGATTATCAATACATCTTCCCTTTCCAGACATTGAGTGTATGATGTTATTAGCTTTTAATATCTCTTCTGTTACTTTGAGTGTATATTGCCATCCTTGATCTGTTTGTATGATTGTTATTTCATCATTGTTGTATCTCTTTTTCCTTCTTATGATAGCTTCTAATGTTTTTCTTGTATGTTGATAATCTTGTTTGTTTGATATTGATACTCCTATAAGCTCTCTCTGTGTATGTATCTACACAGAGAGATAGATATGTCTTTGTATTGTTTTGTAGTTTTATCTCTGTAACATCTAGACTTAATATCTCATTATGTCTTGTAGGATTAAATACTCTATACATAATATTAGCTTTGATGTTGTTTTTTATCATTTCTGTGTGTAATCCTTACTTACATTATCAATGATACCAAAATACCAACTTTAACAGATGTTAGTTTCTTTTGTTTTGGTTTAGTTAGCTTTATTGGTGGAATATATCTATTGGGTTGCAGTATGTAATAATAATGATATTTCTAGTAGAGACTATATTACTTACAGTATCGTCTATAGATTGATGTTATTGATTATATTAAATAGATGATCTTTGCAGTATCTGATCAAATATCTAGTACTATAATAACAATCATTGTTAAGTTGTGTATTGCATTGTGCACTACAATTGTTGTTATTAAATCGTGCATTACAGCTTTTAGTATTAAACTGTGGAAAATACATCAACACAGCATCAAGGTATGCAAGGTAACGTTTCTTAATACATTTGCAACCTTTAACTTAAAATCCTGTGTGTATTTTTTATTTGTTCTTGCATTCATTCTTGCCATTGTTCATTTCTCTCGTTCGCGTCATTGTTCATGCCTCAAATAATATTGAGACAATAGTTGTTAAATAAGGGGTGGGGTCAATCTTTGTATAAAACATTGACGGCGATTGTATTTGTTCTTGTGCCATTGTGCTTTTGCGTCTAATTACAATGGAAGATGCTATCTATAGCTAGTATATATTTTGTTATCGTTTTTTCCAAAATTCACTGTTCATCAATAGCATTACCGGTACCACATCTAGTCTTCCTATCATCATATCTATTGCAAATATCATTTTTGTAGCATTCGTGAAGCTGTTTACATCTATATATTGTCCTGAGTTAAATATTGATGAAATTACTCCAAGAGAAATACTTGATATCGATGCATTTGCATCAAATATACATATTGACAATATGCTTACAATAATAGCTAAAAACAGAAATATAAAATAAGAAACAATAGACATAGATAGATTGTAATCTATATTGTCATCTTGGTATTTTGGTGTACTGATGAGGTATCTGTTTGACGTTTTTTTTATGAAATTTTTTATGATGGAGCACAAGATTTGAAATCTGAATATTTTTATTCCTCCAGACGTTGATCCGGAGCAGCCACCTAAACACATTACAAAGAACAAAGCAGCATCTATAAAGGCATTTCTATCGTGTATTTGTGGTGTTGAACCTGCTGTTGCGCTGGCAGATGCAACATCAAAGAGACAATTGCAGAAATTATAGCTTGCTTTATTTAATATTATGGACGCTGAAACAATCATAAATGTGAAAAATATCACGCTGAAGTAGCATTTTATTTGGCTATGTACAAGATTTTGGCTGTTGTGGTGTCTTGTCGATAATTTTATAATGTCAAAGAAGTTGATGCCACCTATTATCATGGCTCCAGACAATATGATTTTTATTGCAGACGTTGACATCTCTGGTGTAATATAGCATCCTGCCGTTGATATTGATCCTATTCCATTTATTGCTGCGTATAACGGGCTCATGCCGCAAAATATCAATAGAGATATTGCTATGAATATTGCCGATAAATAAAATCCTATGAATGATGCAGCCATTTTTGACGTTTTGTTTGATATGTGTCCTGATTGACCGGAGTTTTCAACTCTAAATAATTGCATACCACCAACACGCATCATTGGTAGCGCAACAATAGCTATTGCAATTATCCCCGCTCCTCCTATTACATTTAAGAATAGCCTCCATATTTGTAAGCTGATCGGTAGAGATGTGATATTGTCGTATATTGTGAATCCAGTAGTTGTTATGCATGATACCGATTCAAGTATAGATGATGCAAAACTTTTATTGAAAGTGACGTAATTATAGAATGGTAATGAGCTTGATATTGATATTGTTAACCATATGCTAATAACAAGAAGTATAATTTCGGAACGAGATATATTTGAGCTAGATATCTTTGTTTTGAATAGAATTGCAAATAAAACGCCAAAAAACAAGCAAAATAAAGATGGCGGCAAGAATAATTCTACATTATAGCCGTTAAAAAAAATGAGATCTATACATAAAACAGATGCCATCGCGCAAAATATACCAAATAGTATCAGTCCATTTATGAATGTAATCAGTTTGATATTCATGATAATACGTGGAGCGAAAAATTTATTTCAAGAATGCTTACTCGCGACGAAGAAAGAAACAAAAACATATCTGAGGACAGCAAAAAATAGGCCAAGAAAAAATCAAGGCCATGTTTTTAACGATTAAAATGGTATTGAATCATCGTCTTGTTGATCGCCGCTATCATTATGTTGAGCCGCATCATTGCGATATTCAGATGATCTTCTTTGGTCTAAAATTATTAGATCACCTCTGAATTTTGATAAAACAATTTCTATTGAGTCTCTAGGATTACCACCTGAATCTGTCCATTTTTTTGTTTGTATTTGTCCTTCTATATACAGTTTCATACTCTTTTTAACATTGTTTTTAACAAGATTCACAAGATATTCGTTAAAAATAACAATTTTATGCCATTCTGTTTTTTCGATGCGTTCATTTGTATTTTTATCTTTCCATGATTCGCTAGTTGCTAGACTAAAGGACGCGACTTCTGAACCATCCGGAAGAGGTCTTACTTCAGGATCTCTTCCTACGTTACCAACCAAAATAACTTTGTTTAATGTTCCGGACATAACCTAGACATCTATAAAAATGAATATCTACTCTTATTATAATATCTTTCCGCATGATATTGCACGTTTTTTTTTTTTTCTTTTGACCATCCGTATATTTATGCTAAAATGTACGTGTAACACAATGAAAATCCGGGTAAAGATATGCAAGAGGCGAATGTTATGGAGGGTATCAAGAGCTCTCTGGGTAATGTAATGTATGTCGTGAACATACTTGCTATATTTTGCTTTATGTATTCTCTCGGTTATTTATCAAAAAAAGAGACGGCAAGGAAGGGCGTTAAGCTTGGAATACTTGGAATGTCTATGGTTATCATTTTGCCTGTTTTTCTAATTCTGTCAATGTGTTTATTCTATACCAATATTATGCCATCCATTGGTGGATGTGATTATATTGATGTTTATTACATGCTTATGTTTTTCAGAAGGGTGTTTATAGTAATCATACTCGGAATTATTGCAGGCTTCCTTGGGTCTAAGATCGTTTCAAGCGTAAAGATGTCTAGTTTGCCACAGTTGCTTGCGGCGTTTCATAGCTTAGTTGGCTTGGCGGCTGTGTTATTGCCGATATCTGTCTTAAGTAATGTTTGTTATTCTGAGAAGGGCAATTTTAATGAGCTTATGTGCGGTGCTTGTATAGGTGCTTATACATTTTCTGCATCTGTTGTTGCGTTCATAAAGTTAATCACAAAGTCTGTAAATCTGGAGAGATTTGCAAATTTTATGTTTTTGATTGGCGTCAAGTACATTGCATATATAGCTTTTGCTGGTATTTGGTGTTGCTATGCGATCGAAAAAATAGATCTCATTAATGCATTCTGTATCCTAACATCAATATCTTTTGCATATGGTATCTTGTCAACTGCAAGAGTATCAGGTTCAGATATGCCGGTTGTGATTTCTTTTTTGAATGCTCTGTCAGGCTGGTCTGCAGCAGGAATAGGATTTTCAATGAAGAACAGTGTTTTGATAGTTGTTGGCGCTATTGTTGGATCTTCCGGTACTTTTTTAAGTCGTAGTATGTGTAAAAACATGAATAGGAGATTCAGAGATGTTATATCTCCGAGATTGCAACATTCTATTTTCACCAAGTCTTCTGTGAAAAATAAGTACAGTAGTAAATATATTCAAGATAAGATGAATATTAAAAGCGATGAAACAAAAAGCGCGCAAATAATAGAAGTAGATAAGGCAATAGAACTTCTAAATAATGCTAAATCTGTTATTATAGTGCCAGGTTATGGTATGGCTGTTTCTGGTGCTCAGCGTGATGTGAGTGATATTGTTAAAAAGCTTAATAGCAAAAATATTGATGTTAAGTTTGCTATACATCCTGTTGCAGGTCGTATGCCTGGTCATATGAACGTTATACTTGCTGAGGCTAATGTTCCTTATGATATAGTTTATGAGCTTGACGAGATAAACGATGCTTTTGAAAAGACTGATGTGGCTTTGGTTGTTGGGGCAAACGATATAACAAACATATCTGCTCGTACAGATGAGGGTTCTCCTATATATGGGATGCCGATCTTGAACGTTGATAAGGCGAAGTCAGTTATTTTTATTAAGAGGTCTGTTGGAGCAGGTTATGCAAACATCAAAAATCCCCTGTTTGAATGTGAAAATACATACATGTTGCTTGGCGACGCAAAAGATGTATGCGGCAAGATATTAGCTGATTTATAATTTTTTGCAATTGTTATTATCGTTAGGCTGTATAGCTCAGTTGGTAGAGCACTACGTTCACATCGTAGGAGTCATAGGTTCGAGTCCTGTTACAGCCACCATATTGTACTGGTGAATATAGATTTGTTATCGTTAATGCAGTTGTTTTTGCGCAGTCTATGGTTGACTCGGTCTTATGATAATTGATAACATTACTTAGTACAACCGGTGTCTTTATATTTACAAATGTTGGTCTTTAAGAATAATTTTCCAATTAAGGTTTTTTCGGTACACTTCTTCTTATGCTTTGTGTCCACCTGTATTACAAGTCAAGGTCTTGTTTGTTTGGGTGGTGGCAATAAGGATGACGAACAAAGCAAGGAAAAAAAAAATTTTAATGAAGATGATACTGGTTTTTTAAATAATTTATTTAACATTAGTGGTGGCAACGGTGATAACAAAGATGATCAAAAAACAAAGAAATCGGACTCTAAGGGCGTAAATAAAATAACATCAAATGACAATAAAGACTCTTCAAACTTATTGAAAGATGATGATGTATGTAGAGTAACACTTAAGAATGGCAAGGTTATATCATTATCAGAAGAATGCGTTGATGAAGTGAAAGATATTGTCGGTTCGTGTGATAAATGTGCGAGGCATTTTTTTGCAATATGCCCATCTTTTGAGGTTGGCACTCTCCTGAGTAGAAGGTTTTGGCTGATAGCTGGGCTTGGAATGGATTTTAGGATTTCTTCTGATGACATTATTCCTCATCAATATAGCGAAGCAAGTATAAAATCAAAAAGCTTGTCAGGTTTAAAGGATGTTGGATATTTAAATATCCCATGGTTTTCTTCTCTTAATGCGTATTTGGGTGTTACATGTGTTATCAATGATATTGTTAGTTTGTCTGCCGCTTGCGTTTTTGAGCTTCACATATTGAAAGAGAGTACTCTCCATAAGTGCATAGTAGACAGAGAAGATGAAAACGGAGACAAAAAACCTCTTGATACAATATTGTTTGGGAATCTTGGGTTTTTTGTAAGATGTGATTTTAATATTACAAAGAGGGTTTCTGCTTACGGTTATGCGAGATGTTGTTTTTTGGTCAAGAGTATGGACGCTAAAAATTGCAATGATGTCAAATATAAATATAACAATCTTGTTGTTGGTGCTGGTGTTTATATAAAGAAAAAAATGACAGATAGGGTCTTTATAAGAGGTAATATTATGGGGTCCTGGAATAGAATCAGAATTGATAGAATTGAATCCTAGTCATATTTTCATATAAGTTAAAAAAGTATTAATATTGGCACGTCTTTCTTTTTAAATTGTAATATTGAGCATTGGTGCAATGTTAGTATTACAGTATAAAACGTATTGTAAAAAAAAAGAGGAAGATATGGCAAGCAAGAAGTTGATAGCAGTTTTGATGGCCAATGTTTTTGTTTTGTGTGGCTATTACAACATGCACGCAAGAGGTTGCTCAAATGGTTCTGGCATAGAGAGATGCTCAAATTGTGGTTTTAGAAAAAATAGCAAAAAATGTAATGCAAGACCTAATAATGGTTTCTTGTTAAAACAGAATGGCATGAGAAGATGCAATGCTGTTACAAGAATGGATGAAAAAATGCATGATGGTGGTAACGGTAATTTGAATTCATATAACGATCAATATGTAGGAAATTACTGTCAAAACGATCAGTTCGATAGCAGAGGTTTTAACGGTAAGGCCTGTGAAGATATGGGTTCACCTGGGTGCGAGTTCCAAGATCAAAAAAATAATCAGGACAACGGGTATTCTGATCCGCAATCATTAAATTATAGACGCGGTATGTCTGATAGACAAGCAGGATATACAGAGGTTCAGCAAAACAATGGAGAATCCAACTTTAATCACGATAATTATGAGCATGGCGAGAGAATGCAAGATAGATCTTTGAATGCAGAATATAATAATACTGATAATAGATCTAGCGATTTTAACAATGGATACGTCAGAAATGATAATTGCGGATATGCGAATAATGTAGGGTGTGATCAGTACGATGGACGCGCTGTTTCTGAGCAAGATCATAATCGTGGCGGAAATAATTTTGCAGACAATATGGATTTAGGCAGAAATGTTGATATGAATCAAGAGCATCAAAATAGTGGAGATGGTTTTGCGTCAAGCGGAGACATGTCTATGGATTCAGGTTGCGGATTTAGCAATTCATCTTTCGTGTCAAGCGATGAAGATAAGTTTGATGAATCTCAGCTTGGATATGCAAACGATAGGCAAGGTCGTCAGTATCAGCAGGTTGATGGCGGACAGTCTCACCAGTATGATCAATCTTGCAATGCCCAAGGCCATGGCGGTGGAGAGTATATGTAGCTTGATTTACGATGAATTTGTGTGTAGATTTGGTATTTGTTATGAGATACTGCATTGTAGTGTCTCATAATGCGTCTGAAGATATGTATTGATACTGGTTTTAGTATTGATTAATAAAGCGTCAAGTTCTATACACGGATTTGTTCATTTTGTTTTGGTTACGCGATAGATGATCTATCATGGTTTATCTTATTTCCAGGAATATTTTTTATCTGAGATTTGCTTATTTTTCGCGAGATGTGATACAATACAAAATATATGTCACGTATGTGTTGTGGCGCATGTTCTATTCTGCTTGTCTTGTTTTTAGTTTTATAGGCCTTGTGGAATTCTGATGATTATGATGGAGCGGTAATAATGTCAACCTTGATTGAAGACGGATTAAAAAGAAAGAGAGACACAGTTTCTGTTAGAAGTTCTGATGTCAAAAGAAAGTGGGTTTTAATAGATGCTAATGGTATCGTACTTGGAAGGTTAGCTGCTATTATAGCCAATATATTGAGGGGCAAGGATAAACCATATTTTACTCCTCATGTCGACTGCGGCGACTATGTTGTTGTAATAAATGCAGATAAGATTGTTTTGACAGGAAATAAACTTAATGATAAATATCACTACTGGCATACCGGTTATCCTGGTGGTATAAAATGCCGTACCATGAAGCAAATGATTAATGACGATACGAGCGACAGAGTTATAAATAACGCTGTAAGAAGAATGATATCCAAAGGTCCTCTTCAGAGAAGTGTAATGAAGAAGTTGAGGGTTTACAAAGGAAGTGAACACCCACACGAGGCCCAGCAGCTTGTGAAACTGGATGTTGCATCTATGAATTCAAAGAATAGTAGAAATAATAGAGTTGCATAGTTATATCAATGGAGATATCTTAAAATGAATGTTGTTATAGAAGAAAAGAATGTAAATATTGAACCTGTACGCGATAGCTTGGGAAGGTCTTATGCAACCGGAAAAAGAAAAGAGTCGATTGCAAGGGTTTGGTTGTCAAGAGGTAATGGAAAAATTACGATAAACGGACTGGATTGTAATGATTATTTTGTAAGAGATGTGTTGAAAATGTTGATCAATGAGCCTTTTTCGCTATTATCAGTAGAGGGCCAGTATAATATCAACTGTACGGTTCGTGGAGGTGGTCTTTCGGGCCAAGCAGGAGCAATTAGACATGGTATATCGAAGGCTTTGTCTTTGTTTGAACCTGGGTTACGTTGTCAATTGAAGGCGGCTGGCCTCCTTACAAGAGATGCTAGAACTGTTGAGAGAAAGAAATACGGACACAAGAAAGCAAGAAAGAGATTCCAGTTCTCCAAGAGATAATTTTGTTGTTTGTTGGATGTGTTGTCAATGCACATCTTTTGTTAGTTTTGCAGATGTTGTGTTGTAATTTTTCTCTACGGTTGTTTTGTATATATATTGTTTGCGTTTGTTGTATGTTAGATATTATATGAGTTTTGTATATATGATGTATCTTTTGATCTGTTTGTTTTTGAACAATATGTATACTTGATTTGTTTTTTATTGATGAGAGGTAGTTAACATGGATGCTTTCTTAACTTTCTTACTTTCTTGTTTCTTGGGTTATTATATTGTTTCTAATGTTTCCCCGTCTCTTCATTCTCCTTTGATAGCTATGACGAATGCTGTGTCAAGTATAATAGTTATATCTGGCATTGAATTATACATCTTGAGAGAAAATTGTGAGCTGTCTTCATTTTTTTCGTGTCTCGCTATTTTTATTTTGTTTGTAAATGTGATAGGTGGTCTATTGATTACAAACAGAATGTTAAAATTATTTAACAAGGATGTTAAGTCTGATAATTAGATGCCTTGTATTTTTGATTATCTGGTTTCTTGAATATTAAATTATCCCGTTGTTTGTTTTCTGGTTTGTGGTGGCATTTTAGATTTACAAGAGATGATGTAATATTCTCTCGTTTATTTAATTGAGCAAATTCCAATCCCAACCGCAACACATAATCAAAATACTTAATATCTTTAACAAAAGCAATCATGCAGATTTTTTAGATTTTTAGATCTTTCGTTGTCTACAACAGATAATCTCACTCCTCGCTAAGCTGGAGATTATCTTTGTAGATGGTTGTCATATCTGTACATTTTTGTAATGCTTATTGGGCTTTATGAGTGTTGCAGTTGGACGAGGAAGGTACCAATTGTTTAAATATAGTCTTCAGCATAATGAAGTTATTTTGCTACAGTTTCTTCTTGGTTGGATTGTGTTCCAAAAATGATTAATTTTTTTGTTTATACTTTTATTTTACATAGCATGCAGAAAATATTTCAGTATTTGAGAGATAGTTGTTAGTATATTGATTTTGTGTTTATCTTGATAAAAAATTGTCTGGCTCTAATCATAAGTTAATTGTGTTTTTAGGAGATGCAATTTATTTGGTATAATGTTATTGTAGATCAGCTAAAATGGCGCGCGTTGCAGTATGTTGGCACAAAAGAAAGCACAGGATACAAACATTTATTATAGAGGTGCATCTGTAGTAAATAGGAATATAGTACGGCGTACTCTTGCGAGATGTGCTGCTGTCCAGACTATGTATACGAGTAGATTTCTCTGTATTCGGTTGCATGAAGCAATGAATATATTTATCGATTACTGGATTCCAAACTATGATTTTTACAAAGATATGGATGTCAACTTTTATAAAAAGCTTATGCTTGGATATGATGATAAAATGTTGCGTATTGTTAACAATTATTGTGACAATAAAATAAAAACGCCGTTTGATAGTTTAGCATCAGATATTATTACAATTGCAGCAATAGAGATGTATAACATAAAAACGAAGCCAACCATTGTGATAAATGAGTATATTGAAATAGCTAAGGATTTTTGTAGTGATAAAGCTGTAAAATTTATAAATTTTGTTCTGGATCGTTTATACAAAGATATGTGTAAAATTGAAACAAACCAGTTAGTTATGCAAAAATCTGTTTAATGAATTAGAGCATTGCTATTGCCTTCTCTAGGTAGCAATCTATATCGCCGTCTAATACCCTAGACGCATCGCCTCTTTCAACACCTGTTCTCAGATCTTTAACGATTTGATACGGTTGAAGTACATATGATCTAATCTGATTCCCCCAAGAAATATCAGATTTCGGATCAAGTTTTGTATTGTTTTTTTGTTCGTTTAGTTTTAGTGCATACAGTTTTGCTCGTAACATATTCATAGCAATTTCTTTGTTTTTATGTTGAGATCTATCTGTTTGGCTTTGTGTAACTATTCCTGTTGGGATATGTGTGATGCGTACTGCGCTATCTGTTTTATTGACATGCTGCCCTCCTGCTCCAGACGCTCTGTATGTATCTATTCTAAGATCAGACTGGAGTATCTCTATCTTTATTTCTTGGTTGATTTCCGGGGATACAAATACAGATGCAAAGCTTGTATGGCGCCTTGCATTTGAATCGAATGGAGATATTCTTACAAGCCTATGAACCCCAGTTTCTTTTTTAAGCCATCCGAAAGCCTTATTACCTTTGAATAACATTGAAATTGATTTTATCCCAGCCTCTTCTCCATCGTTTTGATCTAGTATTTCTATCTTGTATCCACGACGTTCTGCCCATCTGCAGTACATGCGTACCAGCATTTCGACCCAATCTTGAGCTTCCGTTCCTCCGGCTCCAGAGTTTATTTCTACAAAGCAGTTACAGTTGTCGTGTTCTTGGCAAAGAATTGCATTAATTTGCATTGATTCGGAGTGTTTTTCTAGTTCTTCGAGATCAATGGAAAACTGTTCCAGCAGTTGTTTGTCGTTTTCTTCTTGTATTAGTGGATACAAGTCAATAAGTTCGTTGAGTTTTTTTTCGATGGTATCGATCGGTTCTATTGTGGATTTGAGCATATCTTTTTCCTGCATTACTTTGGATGCATGTGTCTGGTTGCCCCAAAAATCTTGGGAATGTGATTCTTCTTCTAGTTGCGCGATTTTATCGATTGTTTCATTATATTTTACGAAATTTTTTACAAGATCGATAATTTTATGTATGTTGTTTACAATCTTTTCTTCGTTTGCGTTCATATTGCGATAAGATCAATTCGTAAATGACTTTATTGTATCATACTTTGTTGTTTTTTGTATGCAGATGGTCGATTGTGCGCAAAAGCATATGGTTCAATTGAGGTATTTAGTTTTATTTTTTTATATTATTGCTTGAATACTAAAATTATAATATGTTTTGTTAATTTCACAAAGAACAATGACTTTAGAAAATTGCAAAATCGCATTATGTGTTATATGATTAGAATGTGGATTGCGTGCATTTTATATTTGCATCATTATTTTTTGATCATAAGTATTTATTTGGGGGTCAGTTCTTATGTTTTTGTTGATTAGTGTGATTTTCGCTTCTGATGGCTCTCTTGGAAAAGCGGCTCATTCGCATTCTTCTTCGCCTAGTCTATTCGCATCTATGCTTCCGATAATAATGGTGATTTTGATAGGTTATATTTTTATAATTAGGCCAAATAAGAAGCAGAATATTCGATATATGAATATGATAAACAGTATTAAGAAAGGAGACAAAGTATTTTTGCGTTGCGGAATGTTTGGAACTGTTGCAAAAATTGAAGACGACAACATTGTTGTGATAGAAATAGCTCAGGGAGTGTTTTGTAAATTTGATAAATACACTATATCTGGAGTAACACATAACAATGTTTCGTCTGCCAATTGTGTTGCTAGAAACGAAATAGATAATAAAAAAGTTGACTAAAACAATGTTAATTAATGGGGATAATCGTGTTAGTTGTATCTAAAATTAGAAAAAATATTGCAATATTGGTTTGCATAATTGGTTTAGTATTTGCTTTACCATCTCGTTTACCAGATTCTGTTTTAAATAATTTTCCATCTTTTCTGCGAAAAAAGATAAATTTGGGACTTGAGCTTAAGGGTGGATCGCATTTGCAATTTGAAGTTGATACAAGAGATGTACAGAGGGAGAGAGCAAGTGCCATTGTTAGTGATGTGAGACAAGAACTCATAAAAAATGAGGCTAAGTATAGCAACATCACAACAATATCAAGCGGAGATAGTTATAGTTGTAGGGTTATTTGTGAGACCTATGAAGATGCTAATGTTGCTCAAGGTATTATACGCAGGATGTATCCAGTAAAAGATGTTAATATTGAGATTAATAATAATGTTTTAGTTGTGTATGCTACCAAGAACAGTCTTGATATGTTAATCAGAAGAATAGTTAATGAATCAATTGAAATAATCAGGAAAAGAATAGACGCATCCGGAACAAAGGAGCCTATTATTTTGCCTCAGGGCGGTAATCGTATCATAGTACAACTTCCAGGAGTTGACGATCCATCAGAAATAAAAAAGATGATTGGACGTACTGCAATGCTTACATTTCATGAGCTTGATTCTACAATGCGGCAATTTTATATAAAGCCTGATGATCCTGTGCCAAATTTCCCTAAAAAGCCTGGTGTCAAATATATGAGGGGTGAATTTATATATAAAAATAAGGGGAAAAAGGAGCGCCTTATATCGTATTACCCAATTAAGACAGCAGTCAAAATGACTGGTAAAACAATAGTGAACGCTATGCCATCTAATGATGAGGAGGGTAAATACTGTGTTGCAATATCATTTAGTGTTCCTGTTGGTTCTCAAAGGTTTGCTAAGATTACGAAGGATCTTTTGGGTAAAAATTTGGCTATAGTTCTTGATGATGAAGTTTTGAGTGCGCCGGCGATACGGCAGGTTATATCTGGCGGTCGTGCCACAATTACAGGTAATTTTTCATTCAAAGAAGCTTCTGAGCTTTCTACTCTCTTGAGAGCCGGATCTCTGCCAGCAAAACTTAATGTTGTTGAGGAGAGAACAATCGGCCCTAGTCTTGGAGAAGAGTCAATTCAGAAGGGTAAAACGTCTGTTCTTGTATCATTTATTCTTGTTTCAGTATTTATGATTCTCTCTTATGGTGTATTTGGTGTGTTTGCAACTATATCTTTATTATTTAATATAATTTTATTATTTGCTGCTTTTGTTTCTATTGGAGCTACTTTAACTCTTCCTGGCATAGCTGGTATTGCCTTGACGATTGGTATGGCGGTGGATGCGAATGTTCTTCTGTACGAAAGAATGAGAGAAGAGATAAGAAAATATTCTAAAAAAACTAGAACAAGATCGTCTAAAGATGAATATGTAGATGATGATTGTCAAATTGGTGTTAGTGCAGCGAGCGTAATGGCGTCTGTAGGAAAAGGATTTCAGGGTGCAACTGTTACTGTTCTTGACTCAAATATTACAACTCTTGTCGGAGCAGCAGTGTTATATTATTTCGGATCTGGTCCTGTAAGAGGTTTTGCTGTAACATTAATGATAGGTACTGTTATTTCTTTGTTTACAACATTCTTTGTTACTAAGTGCCTCATAGCATCTTATGTAAGACGTAAGCAAAATAGAGAATTTGTTATATAATTTTTATTTGTTTTGTAGGTTGGATAATGTTTAGATTGAAATTAATACCGTATGACACAAAATTTGACATCATAGGAAAAACAAAGCTATTTCTTTCATTGGCATTTATACTAATTTGCATTTGTGTTTTTTCGATCGCGAAGAATGGCCTTCATTATGGAGTTGACTTCAAGGGGGGATATATATTTGAGGTAGTAAGCGCAAAAGGAATTACATCAGAAAAAATTATGGATAAATTGTGCAGGGGTGGAGTAAATAGTGCATCTATCCAAAGGTTTGGCAAAAATAATGAGTATGTCATAACAATTGAAAGAAGCGATAATAATGACGACCCGCAAGAAATGATTAGTAGGATACACAATATTCTAAAAAATGATGTTGTTTTTAATAAAAATGACGTAGTTGGCGCGAAGGTAGGTAGAGAACTTATCTCAAGCGCAATAAAATCTGTGTTGTTTGCTTTGATTGCTATGATTATATATATATTTTTTAGATTTGAATGGCGTTTTAGTCTTTGTGCGATTTTTGCATTACTTCATGATTGCGCTCTCATATTCGGTGTTTTTTCTATGTTCAAGAGCATGGAATTCAACGAGGTTTCTATAACAGCAATATTATTGACAGCTGCATATTCAATCAACGATACAGTAGTTATCTTTGATAGAGTAAGAGATAATCTGAAGAAGGGTTTCGGCTCAGATATGAAAGCAATAATAAATGCAAGCCTAAACGAAACATTATCTAGAACAGCACTTACTGCTACAACTACTTTTTTGTCTGTTTTGGCGTTATATCTTTTTGGCGGCAAGGTAATAGCAAATTTTGCCTTACCAATAATGATCGGTCTTTTGATAGGTACATTTTCTTCTATATTTGTGGCATGCCCTCTTTTGTCATGCTTAAACATAAAGCCAAAGATGATTGTAATGGAAGAAAAACCAATAGCGCAAATTTAGAATACCAAAATGCAATTTTCTATGACTGTATTGTATTTGTTGTATTAAGAGTTGTATGTATAGGTTGTTTTATTGCCTCAGTATTTATGAGAAAATCTTTAATTACATATCATGATTCTAGTGGCTTATTTTACGATTTTCAGTATTTTGGTAATTCTCGGTATTTTTTTGGTTTGTAAAATTAATTTATGTAATTGTTGGTAATCTATTATGATACAGGTAATCGTTGGGCCAACCGGATCAGGTAAGACGGACTTAAGCTTAGATCTTGCAAGAAGAACAGGGGGAGTAATAGTTAATTGTGATTCTCTGCAATTTTTTAAGGATATACCTACTCTAACCGCAATGCCAAATAACTCAGAGCAATCTATGGCTAAACATCTTTTGTTTGGTTTTTTAAATTATGACGAGAGCATGAATGCGGTTAGATGGTCCGAGACTGTTTCTAAAATAATTTCTGAAAACAATAGAAATGTTGTCATTGTTGGTGGAACTTTTTTGTATCTAGAGACGCTATTGATGGGTATTTCTGAGTTGCCAGATGTGACAGATGATATTAGGTCTCATGTTGACAAGATATCAAGTATTGATTTTAACAAGATTATGGATGATTTATATGATTTTGATGGTAGGCTCAAAAAGATTTTAACTCCAGATAAGCATAAGCAATTGAGAAGGGCATATGAAGTTTATTTGGCGACAGGAAAATCTATTTTAGATTTTTATGATAAACCAAGAAAGCAATTTCTTGAAAAAAAAGATGACGTTGAGATTATCAAGATCGATGTTAATAGAGAATTTCTAAGAAAAAAGATTGAAAAAAGATTTCGTAACATGCTTCAAAATGGTGCAGTTGAGGAGGTACAAGATCTGCTGAGAAAAACAAACAATTCAGTAAATTATCCTATATTTAATGCAATAGGAGCAAGAGAGATTACATCTATGTTGTCTGGTGCAATAGATGGCAATACTATGCTTGATATATCAATAAACAAAACTATGCAGTATGCTAAAAGACAGATTACATGGCTTAAAAATAGGTTATCGAAATATGGTGTTCCAATTGAGATAGTAGAAATGCAGAAATGCCATATATGATAGAATGATCTGTAAGAGCATTTGTTGCAGAAATTTTGATGTTACGAAATATATTTGGTACAGATGGAATAAGAGGTCTTGCAAATAGAGGATATATAACGCCAGACAATATGATTAAACTATCTATTGCTATTTCGCGCTATTATCATAAAAAATATAACAGAGAATTAAAGATAATTATAGGAAAGGATACGCGCATTTCGTGCTACATGCTTGAGGCATCTTTAACAGCTGGATTCACATCATGCGGAGATAATGTTGTTTTGCTTGGGCCAATGCCTACGCCATCTGTATCTTTTCTGACTAAGTCAATGAGGGCTGATGTAGGCGTTATGATTTCTGCTTCTCATAATCCATACCATGATAATGGTATTAAGCTATTTAATTGCGATGGCTTCAAGCTAACAAATGAAGATGAAATTGGTATAAGCAGTATTTTTTTTGATGATTGCGGTGTTGTAGGTGAAGCAATTAATGCCAATCTCGGGAAAGTAAAGCGTCTTGAGGATGTTGCTGGTAGGTATATAGAATTTTGCAAAAACTCTTTTCCTCGCAATATGAATCTGGGCGGCATAAGGATGGTATTGGATCTTGCAAACGGATCTGCTTATAAGATAGCGCCACAGGTTTTTTGGGAATTAGGCGCCGAAGTGATGGCTATAAATGTAAATCCGGATGGTTATAACATAAATGCATCTTGTGGGGCTACAGATCCAAAGAGTCTTCAGAGAACAGTTGTGTCAAAGAGAGCTGATATAGGTATTGCTTTAGATGGAGATGGTGATCGTATTATTGTTGTTGATGAGAATGGGGCAATTGTTGATGGTGACTATATTATTGCAACAATAGCAACGTATTGGTTAAATAATGGGAAACTTAAAACAAATAATGTTGTAGCAACAACAATGTCTAATATGCAATTATACAACTATCTTGAGTCTATTGGTTTAAAGATGCATTGGTGCGATGTTGGTGACAAGAACGTTGCAGCTAAAATGCTTGATGTTGGAGCAGTGATCGGTGGTGAAAAGTCTGGTCATGTTATACCGATCAAATATACTTCCACAGGGGATGGAATTATTGCTGCGTTGCAGATTTTGGCGTACTTGGTTGACGGTAATAAAAAAGCAAGCGATATATCGAAAATTTATAAGCCTTACCCTCAGATATTTTTCAATATACATAGTGTTTTATCAGATGATGATTTGGATAAGATACGCTCATGCGTAGAATCATTGGGGATAGACGGGAAACACAGAATTATAGCGAGAAGATCTGGCACTGAATCTGTTACAAGGATCATGATAGAGGGTGAGAATCTAGATATTGCAGAAAAGATTGCTCAGGCAGTTGAGGTATTCTAGGTATTGTCAATACTTAATATTCAATAGATTAACATATGAATATATATAAAAATTATTGCTTAGAGCTAGAAAGTCTTGGCCTTATCAGAGATACAATACCTGGAAACAGTGGTTGCGCTTTAGATTTTAGTTCTGTGAGTTATCTGTGTCTTCATAATAATGAAGATGTCAAGCTTGCTACAATTGAAGCTGTGAAAACTTATGGGGTTGGCGCAACTGGGTCCAGGATTGTTTCAGGTAATTATCAATTATGTCATGATTTAGAGAGGACGGTATCACAAGACAAAATGCATGAGGATGCTCTTCTGTTTGTAAGCGGTTATAATGCAAATTGCGGATTATTGCGTGCATTATGCGATGATGCTGTTACAAAAGGAAGGAACGTGGTGGTATTTTTTGACAAAATGAACCATGCGAGTTTGTATCATGGATGCCTTGCTACCAAAGCAAGAATCTTGCGATATTGTAACGCAGATTTGGAAAATCTGGAGGATCTTCTAGTTGCGCATTGTGATCCAAATAATATAAACATTGTAGTTAGCGAAACTGTTTTTGGTGTTAACGGGAAGATTATAGATATTGACAAGATATATGAATTATCCAAGAAGTATGGAGCAATGTTAGTTTTAGACGAGGCCCACGATGTTGGCATGCTCGGTAATAAAGGCCTCGGCATTACAACAAGCATTGCATTAGATGAAGATATATTTGTTACAGGTTCTTTTGGTAAAGCTATTGGTGTAGTAGGTGGTTATGTTTTATGTTCTACAATAATGAGGAGATATCTTGTACAAAAAAGTGGTACTGTAATGTATTCTAACAATATTCCCCCACATGTTGTTGCAGCAATACATGCTTCTTGGCAAATATCCAAAACAAAAGAAATGAGCCATGTGAGGAGCAAGATACTGTATCTATCTAGCTATATCCAGATGAGATTATTTGGCAAATTTAATGGTACAAATATATTTGCATTAGACCTTGGATCTAGAGATAAATTTGACAAATATTTAGAAGTATTTAGGCAATACGGTATAGTCGCGTGTTTCTTTAGGCCGCCTACGACTCCTACGTATAGCATAAAAGTTGCAATAAATGCATCTCATGATTTATGCGACATCAAGAGATTACTCAAAGCTTTTGAGGCATGTTTTAAAATATGAAGACTGTTGTATTTGTTTTACAGAGTGGTTTTGCAATTGGAAATTGGTATTGGGATAATTTTATACAAAATATGCTCTGTGATTGTGAATATGCGTATCTTGATAATTTTAACCAGTCTATCTATGACGCAGATTGCGTATTTGTCGGAGTTGGGCATTCTCTTGGTTTTGCGAAATTAATATCTGCAAAAAATATTAATTTTGATATTCTGGTCGGTATTCAGGCTTTTGTGAATTTCTGTGGGTTTGATGCAAGATTGCGTACAGTAAGGATGAATGCTCTTGACGCAATGAGAAACCAATACTTGGCCAGAGGAACTGATGTGATATACGAATTTTATGATATCTGCGGAATTAGTGATATGAAAAGCATGTTTCATGAGACGGCGCCATTGGAAACCTTGAATGATTTTGATATGTTGTACAGGTCTTATAAAATTCCAGTCAATACAATGACAATAATACTGCATTCAGATCAGGATGATATTGTACCTAAGTCTGTTATACAAGATAATTTTGCCGGAATTTCCGGTGTGAATATATTTCATGTTGAGCACGATATGCATAATTTAGGCTATGAAAAAAGCGATACAATTTTTAGTATTATTTATGAAATCGTAAATGAAATACTTTAGATACGATAAATCAACAATATCATATAACTTTGATAGAGCGTCAGAGACTTATGGAGCATCTGATTGCATTCATCATAATATAGCTAAGGATGTTCTGGGTTTTGTAGTTTCGAGGTGTTGTGTAGATTGTTTATACGATAAAAGTATACTTGAAATAGGTTGTGGTACAGGGGTTTTAACTTCGCTTATTTTGGAAAATTTATATCCAATCCAGATGATTTGCAATGATTTATCTGAGCGCATGCTTGGTTGTGTAACAAAGCAGCATCAAGGTATTTTTACAATATGTGGAGATGCCGAGGATATAGATTTTCCATTCTGTAATCTAGTAATTTCAAGTATGGCATTTCAATGGTTTAACGATTTGTATGCAACGGTTCGCAAGATAAAAGATAATGCAAATATTATGGTATTTTCTATGCCTGTATTTGGTACATTTTGTGAATTATATCAGATGTACGATAGGTATGGACTAGAATTCAAAAGCGTTCTTCACGAATATGAAGATGTTAAGAGAAAAATGCTGATGGAATTTGCTGGAAATGCTGTTTTCTGCGATAGAAGGCAATATAGTATGAAATTCGCAAGTCTGAAGTGTTTTTATAGGTATTTATGGATGATAGGTGCGAATTATAATATTCATAATATAGCCCAAAATGATTTGGTTGCCATGATTATGGATAATGATAATGAATTTACAACATGTTACGATGTGATGTTTTGCTTGGTTCATAATTTGTAGTACCATGATTTTATAGAGCGTTAGAAAACCTCGCAAATGAATATAAAAAAAAGTTTTTTTACAATTAGTTTCATAACATTTTTTACAAGAGTTCTTGGGGGTATTAGAGATATTGTAAGTATTAATTATATAGGCATTAGCTCAGATACAGATTCTTTTTTAGTCGCAAGAAGGCTTCAGTCTTTGTTTGTAAGAATTTTCGGAGAAGGAGCAATGCAGAACGCCATAACTCCTTACATCATAGATTATGAAAAACATGGGAAACTAAACGCATGTAAGAGGTTTGTATCACGGATTTTGACAGTAGTATTATTGGTTACTTTCGCTATAGCCGTATTGGTTAATGTTTATTCTTACGAATTCATTGCATTTGTAGCTCCTGGGTTCAAATGTAACAGTGAATATATTTCAAAGACGATAAGGTATTTGCATGTTATAAATCCATCCATAGTTTTGGTTGCTGTTTCTTCTATATATTTTTGTGTTACGTCAGCAAGACAGAAGTTTACTCTGATATCTTTGTATGGTATGATTTCTAACATTGTATTGATGTTTTTTATTATGATAGGCAGATGTACTTTTGCTCTTGCTATTGGTCATCTTATCGTATGTTTCATTCAATATGCTTACTGCTATTCTTGCGCCAGATACTACGGTTGCACTATGCCAACTGTTGTCATGCCGACTGTCAGCATGTATATGAGGCGTATGTTAAAAAAAATTCTTCCGTCTATAATCGGAACAAGCATAATTCAGTTTGATGTTTTTGTGAGCACTATTTTTGCATCATATCTTCCGGAGAAAAGCATAACGTATGTAGGTTATTGTGATCAAATAGTACAGGTTCCAATATCAATGATAGGCACTGCGCTTGCTACCATACTTCTTCCTCATGTTGCGGCTATTTATACTTCGTCATCCTATGAAGATAAAAGTAAATTTGATGCTACAAGTGTATTAAATTTTGCATTGATATTGTCTTTACCTATAATGATAATGTTTTGCTTTTTTTCTTATACTATTATTGAATTTATTGGTAGTGGTAGCGGGAAGATAACTCATGATGATATACTAAAAACCGCTCAGATTCTATCAATTGCATCAATTATGATTCCGCTTGGTGTGGTGTCTAAGATCATGGCTTCAATATCATTGGCGCAAAAAAAGACGTTCATACCTATGATTGCAAGCATATTAACAGTTATATCAAATATATCTG
Source organism: uncultured Alphaproteobacteria bacterium (assembly GCA_947367345.1). GTDB lineage: Bacteria > Pseudomonadota > Alphaproteobacteria > RUG11792 > RUG11792 > CANBDL01. The sequence goes on from CANBDL010000002.1 coordinate 36,097, forward strand.
TATGTTTATGGTGTATAAAATATGATATATTTAGTGTTTATGTTTCTATGATTGCCTTTGTTGTTTCGATGGTTTTTAATGTTGGGACATATCTGTATTTTCAGAGAAAACTTTTGTCTGGCTTTATGTCAACATTTAGGATTTTGATTTCTGCTTTTGTTATGTTTTTTGTTATGTGGTTATTTTTGTGGGATAAGATGTGGACAGGATCGATAGTTCGGGCAATACTATTTGGATCTTTGGGGTTAATTGTGTACTTGTGTTGCTTAATCGCAACTGGAGATATAAAGATCAATAACATAGTAAAATATTTTACAAAATAATTGTTTTATGGGCAAATATAAAAATACAATAAAAGCAATGAGAAAGATGGCGATCAAATCAAAGAAGAATAAGCAGAAAAAATCATTTATTAGAAGGATTTTTTTGTTTTTCTTCATATCTGGTGTTTTCTTGTCTTGCTTTGTTGTTGCGATATTCTTGTATTTTTCTCAAGATCTTCCTGATTTTAATAAGCTGAAAAATGAAGTAAGATCACCTGCAATCACAATAGTGGATAAAGAAAATAACGTCATAGCAACATATGGCGATTTATACGGTGAGGTTTTGAACACAGAGCAATTACCGCATTATGTGTATAATGCGTTTGTTGCTATAGAAGACAAAAGGTTTTTTAAGCATCATGGTATTGACCCTCTCGGTATTATACGAGCAATATATTCTAATTATTTGCGCGGTGGTGTTGCCCAGGGCGGATCTACTATTACTCAGCAGTTGGCCAAAAATATTTTAATACTAGAGGGAAAAATAAAATACAACAATAAATCTATTGCAAGAAAAATACGTGAGGTTATTATAGCTTTGTGGCTTGAGTCTAAGTTCAATAAAAGAGAAATAATGACAATGTATCTCAATAGATCGTATTTTGGTTCTGGTACATACGGTATAGACGCGGCATCGAAAAAATTCTTCAATAAATCAGCTAGACACTTAACGTTATTTGAATCTGCAATTTTGGCTGGCTCTCTACAGTCTCCTTCTCGTTATAATATAATATCTAATAAGTATTCAACGTTTAATAGAGCTCAAGTTGTTTTAAAGTGTATGGAAGAACAAGGGATGCTTCAAGATTATCAACGTGTTTATCAAGATGGTGTTTGCCAGTTTGAGGAAGATAGCTTGATTCGCGATAAAACAACTCACAACATAATGTATTTTGCAGATTATGCCTATAAACAAGCAAAAAACATTTTGGGCACAATAAACGAAGATATTGTTATAGTAACTACAATTAATCGTGATGCTCAGGACGCATTAGAAATGGCTGTAGAGCATTATTATAAGCAAAAGTCTGGATCTATGAAATTTAAGCAGGTTGCTGCTGCAAGCTATGACAGACACGGAGCTCTTCTTGCTATGGTTGGGGGTATAGATTATCTTAAGAGTCAGTTTAACCGTGCATATCAGGCAAAACGTTTAATAGGATCAATATGCAAGATATTTGTATATGGTGCAGCCCTTAATAGCGGTTATAAGTTTGACGACATGATATCTGATGAACCGCCTCAGTTTGATGGGTGGAGTCCAGCTAACTATAAGTGGGATAGTAAGGGAGAGATAAGCTTATTGGAAGGCTTTAGATATTCTGTAAATGCTGTAAGTATCAGGTTAACCCAAGATATAGGTATTAGCAAGGTTGTTAGTTTCGCAAAGTTATTTGGCATAGATATGAATAAACATGATTTGACAGTTGCTTTAGGTACTACAGATTCCAATATATGTGATATACTCGCCGCTTATACATCTTTTATGGATGGAATGAAGGTGAAACCATATGCTGTTAGCGAAATTAAAAGAGCTTCTGATGGCGGCATTTTATATCAGAGAGGTGAGAGAGTTCATCATAGGATTATAGATGATGAATTGCTACAGTCGTGTCGTACATTATTAAGGGACGTAATAGCAAATGGTACTGGATATCTGTTTAATACCAACAAATATACTTATGGGAAGACCGGAACAAATAGCGGTTGCGACGCTTGGTTTTTCGGGTTCTATGATCCTCCCGCAAGTCCTGATTGCGGTTTTTCCGTAGGAGTGTGGGTTGGAAATGACGATATCAATGACCATATGTCTGCTGCATCCTTGGGCGGAAATGTCCCGACTCTCATAGCTCGTATGTTTACAGGGTCAATGATTGCTTCTTATGCCAAGAGAGGCTTCTCAAAAATATTGAATGAAATATCGCATGAAGAAGATGTAAGACGTAATCTATGATACAATTGAGGTTGTAGTTCTTTGTAGTTTTTGTCTCATGTCAAAATTAAAAATTTTTCCAGAAGAGTGTATGAAGAACGGAATACACAATAAATTTGAACTAGTCTTGTTGGCTGCTTGTAGAGCTAAAATGATAAATGACGGAGCAAGTACTAAATTCGATGTTAATGAAGATAAAATGACGGTAATAGCTATGCAAGAGATAGCTAATTCGTGTGTTTCTATAGATGAGTTGCGTAAGTCTATGTCTCGTTCTGTGTCCATGAATAATCCTTCTTCAGGTGTTGGAGATTACTTTGGCCATCAATATGTTAATATAGATCAGATCCCTGAGGATAATGTTTCTGATGCTAGTAGAGAGCTGAATAGTGTACAGGGGTATGATATCAACTTTGATTAAACGCATCTTTGAGTTGTAGTATTTTTTGTGAGATCTTGTGTCATGAATTGTAGAGTAAGATTTGCTCCGAGTCCGACTGGAGATTTGCATATAGGCTCCCTGAGAACAGCTTTGTTTAACTGGGCTTTTGCAAGGCATAACTGTGGTAAATTTCTTTTGAGAATAGAGGATACAGATAGAGCAAGGTCTACCGAGAAGAATATAGCATCCATCTTAAATATCATGGAGCTTTTCGGGCTCAATTATGACGAGGAATATGTACTACAGTCAGAAAGAATTAAAAGACATATCGAGGTTGTCGACAAGATGCTTGAAGATGGCGTTGCCTACAAATGTTATTGTAGTCAAGAGGATCTTCAGAGGAAGAAGGATGATTGTATCGCTCGAGGTCTTTCTTACAAGTATGATGGTACATGCAGAGAATTAGAAAAAGACGATATGACAAAACCATTTGTTGTACGCATCAAATCTGATAAGGTTGGTAAAAGCTGTTTACAGGATATTGTTCAGGGTGATATAGAAACTGATAACAGTCAACTGGATGATTTTATTCTTCTTAGATCTGACATGACCCCAACATATATGTTATCTGTTGTAGTAGATGACCATGACATGGGGATAACTCACATCATAAGGGGATCTGATCATCTTACAAACACTTTTCGCCAGATGCAGATTTATAAGGCATGCGGTTGGGATGTACCATATTTTGCTCATATACCTCTCATATATGGTCAGGACGGACAAAAATTATCGAAGAGACATGGGGCGGTTAATGCCCAGGATTATCTCAAGGATGGGTATCTTCCTGAAGCTATGTTGAATTATCTTGTAAGACTTGGTTGGAGCCATGGAGATGACGAGATCATAAGTAAGAGGCAAATTGTAGAATGGTTTAGCCTCGATTCCGTTGGGAAGTCTCCGTCTCGCTTTGACATACAAAAGTTAAATCATATAAACGCTCATTATCTCAGAGAAAAAGACGATGAAGATTTGGTACATCTAATTGAGGGTATTGTTGATATACCAAACGAAGTCGCAAGAAATAATGTTTTAAGAGGTATGTGTGGCCTGAAGAAAAGAGCGTCAACATTGAAAGAATTAGCTGAGGCATCGGCTGTATATATTGATATGCCAAGGAATTTTGAAGAATCATGCAGAGAATATATGCAAGATATAAACCTTACAATAATCAAGAAAGTTGCTAACATAATTATGAATATAGGGGTTTCTGAGGAGTTATTATTACCTGAGTGTCGCAAATTGGCTGAATCAATGGGTGTAAAGTTCCTTGTTGTAGCTCAGACATTGAGGTCTGCGTTATGTGGGAAATTAGTATCTCCGAGTGTATTTGAGATAATGCAAATCATAGGCCAGTGCGATACAATTGCTAGACTGGAGAACTTCATACGATACTGTGAATCTTAGATGATATTAGGTGTTGGATGCGATATATTGATGGTATCCAGGATTGATTCCGTTTATCGCAAATTTGGCGACAAATTTCTTGATCGTTTATTGACAGATAACGAAAAAAAACTATTTCATGACCGCAATGACTGCATATATACACTTGCAAAACTTTTTTCGGCAAAAGAAGCTGTATTCAAGTCTATTGGATCTCTCGTACAAGTTATGAAACCAAGGGAAATAGAGATTACGCACAACTCTATGGGCGTTCCATCAGTTGTGTTTTACGGTACAACTGCAAGTATTATACCTTGTTCTACAGCAATACATCTTAGTATATCTGATGAGATTGATTATGTTGTAAGTTATTCTGTGTCTTGTGTATGATTGCTGTTTGCGGAGTATGAGCGATATACTGTATGTATATCTTTATATTGTTTTCGTGGAATTCTTCTTTTTATATGTTCTATAAAAGAATTTCTGTAGATATTTGAACATTAACTAATGATGATTTCAGTAAGACGTTTTACTATTGGTATGGTCGTAATATAAGTTTTTCATGTTAAAATTTTTATTATAGACTAATGATTCGTTTATGAGTGGGGAAATAGGATGTGTTGTAAAGCAATAACAAAAAATATTATGATATTTGTATTGTTGTTTTTGTCTGGTTGTGTACAAAAAAAGGACAATGCATCGGAAGTAAACCCAATAGCACATCTTAGTAAAGAAGAATATAGCGATGTAATATGCGAATTCTCAAAGATATTCCGCATTCCTCTTGCTTATGCAAATGACGCGAATTATTGCGCAAAGTTATATCAATTCATAGAAACAGAATCTAAGACAAACGCGCAATTTGCCAACTATGTAAAAACATTGGTTTACAAATACGAATCAATGAAGAATGATATAGAAGGCGTAACAAAGATGATGAAATATAGTCAAAATATGTTATTCTATCAAGTCGATAGCGCAATTGAGCGCTATAAACATCCGAACCTTAAGCAGCTCAAAGAAAAACCAAAAAGAATTAAAGAAATGCGCAAGTCTTTAGAGCAACTTGATAGTATGCTAAGGTTTAATGCAGATATAGAAAAAAACTTTTGGCATAAATATGGTTTAGACAAAAACGCAGATATTCATAAGATGGACATTGAGGGCTTTGATATTTTATTTGACGGTATATCATATGTTATAGACTATATTGAATCTCACGATTCTATTGATGAAAAATTTGAAAAAGAACTAGAAAGAGCTTATTACGCATTTTTGTATGCAATATTCGGTAGCTTTGGCCATGCTTTTGTATACGAAAAACTTATAAATGAAATTGCCTCTATATGGTCTCTTGATTTTGTTCAAAAATCTATGCCAGGCTTAAAACTTCCAGAAGCTCCAAAAGTTGAAGAATCTGACCACAGATTATACATGTGCGTTCCTCTGTTTTGGTCTTTAAAGGAGCCAAAGAATATAAAAGTTTTGAATAAGTATATTGATGATATCAATAGTAATAAGGTTGGTAAAGTTCTATTAAAGCAATTAAGAAATGTATGCTACAAGACTGGATCTATGGTCCACATTGATACTTTATATTTATTGGGACAAGACGCAAATTTGAAAAATATAGTTAATGTATCCTTACCTCACGAGATCACTAGAAATTCTGTATTAATTAATACAGATGATAAATATAGCATCGAATGCTTTAAAGATTATAGATCGTATGTATTATTTCACGAATTAAAGCATTTTGTTAATGGAGCATCTAAGGGTTATGCACTTGTACACCATCTATGCAACAATTATTTATACGATAAATATGACAAATATCCTGTTAAAGAGATCTTGTTTAATGACGAAGAGTTGCACGTTATTATCGGTTTATATGATGATAAGATTAATTATGTTGATAAATTTAAGGTATTGTCGGTAGAAAATTTAAATCGTATGAAATTCGAAAGAACATACAAGAAAGGAGCAAAGTTCAAGTCATTTGATGAAATATATTCTGTATGCCAGAAACATCGAGATCAGTATGAAAGGTTATGCGTAAAAAATCCAAATTACAAACCAAGTCCGAAGTTAGATTTAATCAATGAATTTACATATAAGGCCATTAGAGATAAAGAATTAGGATATTTTGAACCTAGATATCAGCACGCATACGTAAATCATTATAGGTACGATGGCTTTAAGAAGCTTCTTGGTATAATAGCAAAACACTATAATCTCAAGTTTACAGAAAAAGACGGCAAGTATATTGTAAAAGCTGGCAAAGATTTCTATAAAAATCTTGAGGCAAGATTGGATGCGCTTGATAGTAAGGCAGATAAAGAGTGGGAGATTATAAAGAAATAAGTGTCGTTGGAGAAAACTAAAAATAACACTAAAAATAATAATCAAGCAAATAATGTACAAGCATAGTAATTATAGTTGATATGAAGATATTTGTTGCGAAAGAAAATCACAGTATTGAGAAGAGAGTCTCAATCACACCACAGTCAATGTGTGGTTTATCTTGTGAATTTTTGGTAGAAGAGGATGCTGGCATCTTGGCTGGCTTCTCTAATGAATCGTATAGAGATGTTGCTCAGGTAGGATCTTTAGAGTTGATTCGTGATGCAGATCTTGTCGTTTCGATTAATCCTCTTGATTCTTCCGTGCTTGAGAATATCAAGCATGGCGCATCGTATATAGTTGTACATGATTATCTAGAAAATAGAGATCATCTGAAGGTTTTGTGTAGCAAGGGCGCTAATTATCATGCCCTCAATCTTATACCAAGAACAACAAAGGCTCAGTATATGGATGTGCTATCTTCTCAAGCTACACTGGCCGGATACAGAGCAGTGATAGATAGTTTTTATTATTCGTCTAAGGTATCTGCTATGTTGACAACTGCAGCAGGTACAGTGAAGCCAGCCAATGTATTGGTTGTTGGAGCTGGGGTTGCTGGATTATCAGCAATAGCTACAGCTAAACGCCTCGGATCGATTGTCTATGCTCTTGATTCACGTAGTTCTGCAAAGGAGCAGATAGAAAGTTTAGGCGGGATTTTTGTTGAAGTAGATTCAAGTGCTTCTACAGACTCTGTCTATGCGACGACAATGGGTAAAGACTATGAGGCAAAACAGCGTGCCGCGATCTTGAATATTATTAACAAGATAGATGTAATTATAACTACAGCCCAAATTCCTTTCAAGAAAGCTCCAATCATTATAACAAAAGAGATGCTTGATAAGGCGAAAGAAGGTTGTGTTGTGCTTGATTTAGCATCTAGAACAGGTGGCAACTGTGAATTAACTTCTCACAATGAAATTATTGCTTACAATGACAAAAAGATTGTGTCGTCTGCTGATGTAATTAATAACGTAGCTCATGATGCATCTATATTATTATCGAACAATATAAAGAACTGGCTTAAATTGTATGAACAAAATAAGGACGATGATATAATTAGCCAAACTTTGTTGTTGTCCGGTGGGGATATTCTGCGCCATGAATTTTTCAGTTGATTTTAGATCGCTGTGAGAGTAAGTTGATTTTAGATCACTGTGAGAGTAAAACGTTTTTTTTTCTACGTCTAGCGATCTAGTGATTTTTATTTGTTTTATGCGCTTGCACACACTGCACAATTCCAAGCAACATCCAATCACAAAACATCCAATCTGGTAGGTACTGAGATTCTAAATGGATGCTTAATTGATTAGTTCTTTAGAAAAAACAAGAAAATAAAAAAAAGCGATCATAGATCACTCTCCTAGTATGATGACTTATTCTTTTGTTTCGTTGGATGTGCTATTTGGTGAGTGTGTTGGTTGAGTTGTTAGCTGTGTGGTTCTTAAACGTTTCAATATCAGTCTTTATATTGCCAAATAATTCTTGAAGATAATCACGATATGTATCGACATGTTTGCCACCTTCGCTGGAATTGCTATCGCATTCTGCGCTCATATAATACATATTCCTACATATTATATCATATTGAACCCATACATGGCCCATACTTTTCTCAATCTTTTGAATAATGATATTCTTTTTGTCTAGTATGTATCGAATATTAGTTAAATCAATGTATCTTGTTTCATCATATTCTTTCATTTTTGCTTTTACATCTTCGATAAGTGCAATACAATTCTCGATTCCATTCTGAATTGAGTTAATGTATTCATTACCACCTTTACATTCGCCTAATTTTTTTTGGATTTCACTAAGATTCTTCTCTTTTGATTTTATCTCTTCCAATAACTCATTATACTCTTTATCAAGTTGATTTGCTTGTTCTTTTGATGCTTCCTCTATTATTTTATTCATTAAGCTCTGGATATGTTTATCTGAGAAACTGGAATAATTTGATGCTTCCTGTAAGAGACGCATTTTCGCTCTAAAGGTAGTATCTTCTTTATTCAATCTATCACAAATTTCCTGCAATTCTTTTTTCATATAGACGTGTGCAGATTTTATATCCTCAGGTGAAAATTTCATAGCATTAGATACAAAAACACCAAAAAACGATTCAAATATAACAGCTAAACAAATTGTAAATATATTAATTATCTTCATAGCTGATACA
>CANBDL010000003.1 GCA_947367345.1 uncultured Alphaproteobacteria bacterium
AGTAGACAGTGTTTACCTTTAGCATTCTTACCAGAATATACTGTATCCATTTCCAAGTGTCCAGATTCTTTTCTGTTGTATATATGCTATTATAGTTCATATATTATCCCTCCTGGTTTAGAACTATTTATATACAATTTAATTCTAACTCTATTGATGATATATGGACTACCTAATTATTCCAATCTATTCATTTGTCTTGAGATTCTTACTATATTAGTTGTTATTTGTATACAACAGACAGTCTAGAATATTATAGATCTTTTATCTTGTCTACAACAGATAATCTCGCTCACAATTAAGCTGAAGATTATCTTTGTAGATGGTTGTTATATGTGTGCATTTTTTGTAATGCTTGTTTGGTTTTATGGGTGTTGCGGTTAGATGTGGAAGGTGCCAATGGTAAATAACAATACACCAGTTCTACAGCTAATAACAATAAAATTGGTGCACTAATATCGCATTATTATATCTCATCAAATCCGCAATAGCTTCTCAGGGTCTCAGGTATAACTATATGACCATCCTTTGTCTGATAATTTTCCATTACGGCAATAAGGCAGCGGCCTACAGCTACACCGGATCCATTCAATGTATGTACAAATTCATTCTTCTTGTCCTGCTTGAAGCGTGTATTCATGCGCCTTGCCTGGAAGTCTCCGCATCTCGAGCAGCTTGAGATTTCTCTGTAGCAATCCTGGCTAGGTAACCATACCTCAATGTCATAGGTCTTTTGCGAACAGAAGCCCATGTCGCCAGTTGACAATACAACAGTTCTAAATGGCAAGCCAAGCAAAGACAAAACCTTCTCAGCGCAGGCTGTCATTCTTTCATGCTCCTCTACAGCCTGCTCAGGGGTTGTAATACTTACGAGCTCAACCTTACCAAATTGGTGTTGTCTTAACATACCTCTTGTATCTCTACCTGCCGAACCAGCTTCAGACCTAAAGCAAGGAGTATAGGCAGTAAATCTATATGGCAACTGATCCGCCGAGATTATTTCATCGTTATAGATATTTGTTAGAGATGCTTCAGCCGTTGGTATCAGATATGAGTCAACTGTAGTCTTGAACAAATCTTCCTCGAATTTAGGCAGTTGTCCTACGCCAAACATAGAGTGACCTTGCAATATTAACGGAGTATATACCTCCTGATAGCCATGCTCTTTTGTGTGAAGATCTAGCATAAATTGAGCAAGAGCCCTTTCTAGCTTAGCTATCTTGTCGTACAAAAGTACAAACCTTGCTCCGGCCATGCGTGCAGCCCTTGTAAAATCCATCATGCCAAGTTTTTCGCCTAGCTCAAAATGCGACAGAGGCTTGAAGTCAAATGTCTTAGGTGTACCAACCCTCCTAACCTCCACATTGGCAGTCTCATCTGGACCTATTGGGCACTCGTCCGATGGTATATTCGGAATTGTCACTAGCAGATCGCTAAAATTCTTATTTGCTATCTCCGCCTTTTCAGATAAATCAGTATGCTCAGCCTTTAACTGCTCCATCTGTTGCATTAGAGATTGCTCAAGATCCTTGTCGCCCGACGACTTAGCCTTGGCGAATTGTTCAGACAACTCATTACGCTTCTCCTGGTTCTCTTGTAGCTTTTGGATTGCCTCACGATTTATACGATCAAGTTCGAGCAATTTTTCTTCTACGAGATCTTTGCAACGATTTTTCAGAGCCTGGTCTAATACACCTGGATTCTTTCTGATGAAGTTTATGTTTAACATACTAAGCCTTTACGTAATAGATGAGGATGTCAATAATATTGTACATGAATACATCAATGATGTTAAGAAAATTTAGACGATGATATTTTTTGATAGTTGTTGTGTATGTTGTTGATGCACCATTTTACATCGTCTGTCAGTCGTGAAAAATTGCAAGTTGGAGTTGATTGTCTTGCTATAATGACATACTTATATGAATTCCTAAACATATCTCGAAGATGAAAGGCTATGTTTCTCATACGGCGCTTTGCGAGATTTCTGATGACTGCGTTGCCAATCATCTTGCTTGCCGTGTATCCAACCTCTACGCCACTTGCAGAAGAATCATGCAGGCATAGAATGATAATATTGCTAGTTCGGCTGCGTATCCCTTGTTTTGTTATTCTAACGAATGCAGCTCTCTTTTTAATTGTACCAACATGAGTGGTTAGGCGCATAGCCTCTTGCGGCCCTTCGCTCTTCTGGACGACAATACTTTTCTGCCTCCAACGGTAGCCATTCTGCTTAGAAAACCATGCCTTCTCTTTCTTACAAGTTTACTTGGTTGGTAAGTCCTTTTCATTTCGCGTATACCAAATACATCAATACGTTTTTATTCTATCACAAATCGTATTCTTGCACAAACATGAGAATATTCTTGGTGTTTTTGCAAAAATGCCTTTGCTAGATTATATTGGATTATGTTATTTGATATTGTAAATGATTTTATGTTAGAATGAGCCTGTGAGGCCCAGATAGCTCAGTTGGTAGAGCAAGAGACTGAAAATCTCTGTGTCGCTGGTTCGATTCCTGCTCTGGGCACCATATATTTCTAAAGTATTTTCATGAATCTTTCCAAGGAACAGTTATCTGCACTAGATATAGACGCAAGTTGTTTTGTATTTGCTTCTGCGGGCTCAGGAAAAACAAAGGTTTTGGTAGACAGATTTATTGCATCTCTGCTTAATAAAGTGCCACCTCATAAGATATTATGCATCACGTTTACAAATAATGCCGTTGACGAAATGAAATCTCGTATATTGTGTCAGCTTAGACTGATGTATTTGAATTGCGACGGATATACAAAGAAATATCTTGAAACAATAATGCCTGGGTCTCATGTAAGTGATGAAATGATCTATGATGCTGAGCTTTTATACATGGATTTTATTGATAATTTCCATAAGCTCAAGATAACAACCATGCATTCTCTCTGTCAGGAGATATTGACGAAGTATCCTGTTGAGGCTTCCTTAGATCCGCTATTCGAGATTGCTGATACTAATATCTCTACACATCTTATGTCAAGAGCAATTGATGAATTCATGTTGTCAAATCAAGATATTATGACCAAGGTTACAAGATTATTTTCAAAATCTCGTTTTATGGATATTATTTCTGGGTTGGATCAAATAAAATTGTGCTATTTTTTTTCTAAGCACAAAGATCTCGATGAGTATAGAAAAAATATTTCCGAATTATTTGGATACGACGAAAATATGTCTGGTGATTGCATTATAGATTTGGCTACTCTAGATATAGATAAGTATATTACAAAAACTTTTACAGTTAGAAAGAGATTATCTCATGAAGACTCCAGTATTGCAGAAAGAATACTATCGCTTATAAAAAACGAAAATAAGGGCAAGGCTATTGATAAGACAATGTATATTTTATCTATAACGCAAGAAATTATGCAAATATACGAGAGGTTAAAGCGAGAAAACAACTGTATAGATTTTAACGACTTACTCCTGAGAACAGATTCTTTGCTGAGGAGTGAGTATTACTCGTCTTTTATTCTGCAGCAGTTATCTGAGATTAACTCTATCATGGTGGATGAGTCTCAGGATCTCAATGTAATTCACTGGAATATAATTAAACATATATCTTATGATATTTTAACATGTCATGACAAAAGAAAAACTATATTTATTGTTGGGGATATAAAACAATCTATTTATCGGTTTCAGGGTGCGGATTATAGGCTTATGCTTGATTTTGTGGAGTATTGTAAAGCTGTATTGACCCAAAATAAAAAGAAGTACAGAGAAATAATATTTAAGGAATGCCACAGAACAAATGAGAAGATATTGAAAGTTGTGGATAAGGTATTTACTGATAGGTTATATGCTTTTGGCGGCAAATATAGTGAGCATATTACTAATAATAAAAAGATGGATTCTTGCGTATCTCTTGTACCAAGTGAAAATTTTGTTGATAAGATTTTAGATGTGATGAGATTGCATGGTAATAAAAATATAATGATATTGTCTAGAGCAAGAAATTCCGAATTGTCGCGCATTGTTGATAATTTAAAGTCTAATGGAGTTGATATATCAATATCTAATAAGGTTAAATTATATGATAGCCTCATAATTATGGATATTGTTGCACTTATTGAGGTTTGCATTAATCAAAACAATAGATACAAAGTATTTTGTATATCAAAGAGTGAATATATCTTTGAAAAACCGATGACGAATTATGATATATCTGTTGGTGCATGTTCTTTAGACTCTGGCATTGAAGTTCTTATGCGTAATGAACAAATATATACGAAGTTATCTCGTATAATAAATTATTACAATGAAAATAGATTTATAAAGTTTATACATTGGCTTTTTTCTACACAATTGATATACAACAAAAACAGTATTGAACATGATATGATGAGTATTTTTTTCCATGAAGTTATTGAATTTTTTAAAACAAATGATTCAATTGAGGCATTTATACTATATATAAAAACATATGAAATTTGCACGGATTCCTGTATACACAACGATAAAGAATCTGGCGGGAATTTATCCGTTCATACTATACATGGATCCAAGGGCATGGAGTCTGATATTGTTTTTCTCATGGATTTTGAAATAACACCCAAAAAAACTATGTCAGATGTTATATGGAGTAAATCCTGTGATTTATTCATGGTAAAACCTAATAAATATGAATCTTTTGAAGAAGTGGATAGATATATAGACGATGAAATACAGGAGGAAAAACACGAGAGAATGAGGCTACTGTATGTTGCAATGACCAGAGCTATAGATTATTTATATGTAGAGAATTGTGGATGCAACGGATATGCTTCTGATGCAATCAAGAGTATTATTGATAATGCAAGTTGAGTTATTGTTTAAATTTCGTTGTTTAATCGTGATCGAGTAAGAATATTTAGTACTTATGTATTTGTTGTTTTTCTTGTTTCCTTAAAATAGAATTTTACTGGGACGTCGTGTATCCCAAATGCATTGCGGAATCTGTTTGCTATGAATCTCTCGTGATCAGCTCTCATGTTTTTGATGCTTCTTCCAAATAAAAGAAACTGCATTGGCCTTGTTCCTACTTGAGTTATATATTTCAGTTTGAATTTAGCTCCAAATGATTGCATAAATTCGTGTTGTATTGTTTCTTGTAGCCATGTATTTAGGTGGCTTGTTGCAATTTTTGTGCTCTGTTTTTTATTGAGGTGAATAGCGATTGACAACATTTTGTTTATATTGATGTTATTTTTAGCAGAAACGAATAAAAATGATACATCCTTGAGTTGATACAGGTTTTTTGCAAAGAGTCTCTTTATAAATTTAGGTATTTCGTTGTGTTTATACGGTGTTTTATCAACTTTATTAAAAGCTATTACAATTGATCTACCATTTTTGATTATTTCATTTGCTAGCATATAATCTGTTTTGTTTATTTCTCCTGATTCTAGTGTGGAAGCGTCTATCATTAGTATTACAACATCTACGTATTCAAATGTTTTTTTGGCCATAGATGCAGAAATAAATTCAAGATTATCTGATATATTTGTTTGTTTTCTTATGCCTGGTGTATCTATTATACATATGTTGTGGTTTTTAAATTTTATTTTGTATTTAGCTATATCGCGCGTTAACCCTGAGTAGTCTGCAACCAACTGACTATCTTTGCCAATTATTGCATTTATCATCGTTGATTTGCCAACGTTTGGTCTCCCAACTATTGATATGTTTACTGTTTCTTGATTGGGGTCGCTCTTGCTTTGATCATTGCTTGTTATGGCTTTGTGTAAAAATATTTCTAGATCAGAAATTCCTATATTATGCTCTGCTGAAAGATAAAATACATCATTGAATCCAAATGATTCTCCATGTATTTCTGATGCTATTTTTGTGGAATCGCATTTATTGCATACTACTATAATTGGTATATTGTATCTGCGTATTAGATTTGCTACTTCGTAATCATATTGGCATATGCCGGATATCGCGTCAACAACAAACAAGAGTAAATTAGATTGAGATATATTTTTTTCTATGTTCTTGTGTATTTTATTTTTCAGTTCTTGGTTGTCGATGTCAATCTCATCGAAAAGCCCAGGCATATCCTGTATCCTGCATTTCTTCCCAAGTATTTCGCATTCTGATGATTTTACATCTCTTGTGACGGATGATCTATTATATACTATGGCTTCTCTGGTTTTTGTCAATCTATTGAATATCGTTGATTTTCCTACATTTGTTCTACCTACAATTGAAATTGTAAAATTATTTGACAACATACAATCTTGCATCATTTGATAAAATATATACAGTCTTGTCTTCTACGAAAACGTTTGCAGGCACAAAGTCGGTTAGGGATGTATATGTGACCACGTTTTCCAGTTTTCCGTTATTGGTGTTGAAGAATAACAGGGATCCAATACCATCTGCAACCATTATTTTACCGTTAACAATTAGTGGATTTGATAGTTTTATATCTGATTGTGATGAGTTTTGGACGGAATACTTTTGATTGTGTTGCATAAGTTGTATGTTCTTGAGAAGTTCCTGGCGCACATTGGTCTTATATTTTATTTTTCCTGTTGTTGCGGACATACATACCAGGTTGTTTTCATTATCTATTGTGAATACCCATTTGTTGCACATACACATATTTCGTTGAGCGCCAACATTGTTGGTCCAAATAGGTAGGCCGGTTTCTAGATCAAATGCCGTGGTGTTTCCCCTTGCGTTACTGACTATTGCTCTATTGTTGTGGATGATTGGCTTTGCAGTCATAACGCCATATAAATCAATTGCAGATTCAGCTTTGCGAGATATAACCGTATTGCTCCAGTACTCTTCTCCTTGATCGGTGTTAACCAGAGAGCACTCCCCAGTTGAATATGTGCAGAGTAACTTCTTTTCTGAGTAGTCAAAATTTCCGGAATTTGAGAAAATCATGTCAGACGAAAGTTTGTCAAATGACCAAGCATGCTTTCCGCAGTTTATGAAGTATGCGGAAATTGCGTTATCTCCTCTATATACTATTATTTTATTATCCACTATTGCAGCTGACCCGTGTAATGGTACATCTATTTCTTTCGTCCACTTGACTTTTTTGTTTTGTGTGTCTATGTTTACTATGTGGCCCTTGTCGCTTACTGCTATTATTGTATTTCTGCTGAAGTCGGATGAAAGCCATACTGCACAATCTTCTTTGGTTTTGAGGATGTCCAGGGACCATTGTTTTTTGTATGTATTTTTGTCAATGCATACTAGTTTGTTGTGTTTGTCGCAATAATACATGTTATTGTTGTCAATTACTAAGGCAATGACGTTATTTTTTTTGTATAGCTTGTAGATCAACTTTGCTTTACGTTTATGCTTCTTTTGTTTGAGATTAATATCTAGTGTATTGTTTTTTATTATGTATCGCCCATCGAAGCAAAAGCCATTGTAATTGCGTAATACAACATCATTGCATACAGTGACTGTTTCTGTCATAAGAGAAGGGTCTATGTAGTTTTCTGCCACAAAAACGTCTTGGTATTTGTCTCTGTTGCCGCATCCGGCCAGAAGTGCCAACAATACAGTGACATATGTCTTCATGTGATTAAATTTTTTGTTTTTCATATCTTCTTCCAAAAAAATCCAACATCTTAAATAAATTATTTTTTATTCTTGTTCTGCTGTAGTCTTGCATAGTTAAGTAGTGAATATATTTTACTTTTTGTTGCAATATCCAGGCTTTTTGTTTTTAAATTCGTAAGTGTATGTATGGCTTTGTCGTA
Source organism: uncultured Alphaproteobacteria bacterium (assembly GCA_947367345.1). Classification (GTDB taxonomy): domain Bacteria; phylum Pseudomonadota; class Alphaproteobacteria; order RUG11792; family RUG11792; genus CANBDL01. The sequence goes on from CANBDL010000003.1 coordinate 7,749, forward strand.
ATCTTTTATGCGCAGTAAGCAATAAGATAATGACATAGATAAATAATCTTCCCAAGGAGATCCAGTATTTATCAGTTCTTGTAATGTATTTATAATTTCATGTATTTTGGATTCTATTTCTTCTGATGTCATAATATCAAGAGATGCATTTGCGTACATAGCGTAAGCGTAATCTCTGAAGAACCTGGATATTTTTTTGTTGTCAGAAATTTCTTTTAAGATCGGCAGGCATTTTGGGTCTAAATCTTTGTGCAATATTCCGGCCTGGACAAACTTTGCCATAACAACATATCCGCTATCGCTGTTTCCGTGAGCTAGTGTAGTTGCCCTCAGTAGAGCATCTGATATATTGCCGGAATAGTAGGAGTACTTAAGATTATAAAAGTCGTTGGCCATTATTTTGTATTTTTCTTGTTTGTTTTGTATTGCAAAATATACCCATAAAACAGCGAAGAAGCATAACATCAGTGCAGTTATTACTGTTTTTTTATGGGAAGACATCCACTCAAGTATGGATTTTGATTTTGATTGGTTTTCCAGGTAATGTCCCGAGATGTTTTTCTTGGGGCATCCACATGAATTATCTTCGTATCTCATGGCAAGACAAAAACAAACAAGAAGCTTTCAAAACTATTCTAACACATAGTGAAACATTCTTCATTAATATTGCGTTATCCTGATTACTCAACCGTTACTGATTTTGCCAGGTTACGAGGCTTATCAACGTTTTTACCCATTTTTTTTGCAACGTTGTATGCCAAAAGATGTACGTAGATTGCCTCGTAAAACGGGTAAGACATCTCGTCTCCATCACTTATGTATGATATATGGCTGCTTTGTGATTTTATATTACTGTATTGTTCTATGATTTCTTTGTTTGACTTGTTTGTTATAATTACAACATTACCTTTCCTGGCTGTTATTTCTTCAGCCGTTGTAATGGTTTTGTCGAAAAACTCGTCCTTGGGAGCAAATATGATTGCGCAAAGATCTTTATCTACAGTTGCTATTGGCCCATGCTTCATTTCTCCCGAGCAGTATGCTTGTGCGTTTATGTACGACAGCTCCTTCATCTTGAGGGCTCCCTCCATCGCTATTGCATAGTGATAGCATTTACCTATGAAAACTATGTTTTTGTATGATATTATTTTATCTGCTAGAGTTTTTATATCGTTATTATTTTGCAGAACGGCATCCATGTTTTTGGATATATTGTTTGTATCTAGTTTTTCTGGCATAAATAAAGCCATCAGTGAAGCAAACTGAGCTACAAAAGCCTTGGTCGAAGCAACGCATATCTCTGGGCCAGCCATGACGTTTGAGTATGAGTCTGCTTCTCTGGCTATAGCGCTATGGCTGTTGTTTACAAGAGCGAATGTATTATATCCGTGAGCTTTAACCATCTTGAGAGCGTATAAAGTATCAAGCGTTTCGCCGGATTGACTGATAAATACGTACAGACAGTCTCGTTCCATGATTGGGCTTCTGTATCTAAACTCCGATGCTATTTCGCATCTTGCTTGAACACTGGCATATTTTTCGAGATAGTACGATGATAAGACCGCAGCATAATAAGAGGTTCCGCATGCCACGAAGCATATCTTTCTGTGATGAGCCAACGACTTATGTTTGATTTTGTCGTATACGTGTTTTACTATCCCGGATTCCTCGTGTATTTCCTTAAGCATGTAATCTTCGAAGCCGTCCTTATGTATTTCGCCAGCAGATTCTATGTCTTGCGATATGTTACGTTCTATATTTTTCATATTTCTGTCGAAGAAATTTGCAGATACAGTATTACCATCAGATACTACTTGTATTATGTCTTGGTCTTCGGCGTAGATGCACCGCTTTATTCCTTGAGGAAATGCGAGGATATCGGATGCAGCGTAAATCGACCTTGAGTCGTCAGATATACCAATAACAAGCGGGGCTACATTTTTATAACATAGCATTTGATTTGGCGTATCTGAATCTATTACAACAAGCGAATACGAGCCTTGTAGCTTCGATATACATGCCTTGAACGCATTAAAAAAGCTCATGCCAATTTTTTTATTGTGGTCTATCAACTTGGCTATGACTTCTGTATCTGTATTTCCGTAAAAACACATGCCGGCCTCTACGAGATTATTTTTTATTTCTTCATAGTTTTCTATTATTCCGTTGTGTACCAGACATATATTACCGGATGTATGTGGATGTGCGTTTTCTATTGTTACTGGACCGTTGGTTGCCCACCTAGTATGCCCTATGCCAACATGAGATAACGTGTCACGACTCCCGTTGTTTGCAATGTCGTTTTTCAGGTCTTGTACGTATCCTACAGACTTGCGAATATAAATGGAGTTGTCGTCATTGATATAGGCTATTCCGCACGAGTCATATCCCCTGTATTCCAGTCTTGAAAGAGATTCAAGCAGGTTACTTGTATTTACCTTGTTTGACGATAGAAAAGCGACGATACCACACATGATACAACCCCAATCCAGACACATCTTGATGATATCATTTTGCATTCATAAATTGCATCTTATGATTTGCTATGATCTTACTCTGTCTTGTTATGATAGAATATTCGTGTGATATTTTTTATACGAATGATATATGTTGTTTGATGTAGTAGTAATAGGTGGTGGGCCTGGGGGCTATGTATGTGCAATACGCTGCTCGCAGCTGGGGTTGTCTGTTGCCTTGGTAGAAAAAGAAAATCTGGGTGGAGTATGTCTTAATAGGGGGTGCATACCGACGAAGGCTTTCTTGCATAGCGCGCACCTAATTGAATCTGCCCGTTACTCATCAAAATACGGGGCCGAAGTGAACCTTGATAAACTTGATCTTCGTGGCGTGATATCAAATTCCCAGAGAGTTATAGAGAAATTGAGGGGTGGCATTAAACATCTTATGTCGAAGAACAAGATCAAGGTTTTTAACGGGGTAGGGTCTTTCGTTTCTTCGACGAAAATCAAGGTCATATCAGAGAACGGGCCCGAAGGAACAATAGAGGCTAAGCATATTGTTGTAGCAACCGGATCGATGCCTAGGAGATTGCCAACTGTACCGGACGATCTTTACAAAAACAAGCTCGTCATCACATCGAAAGAAGCTGTTTCGTTCGACAGAAGCGTCAAGAAGATTCTCGTTGTTGGATCAGGAGCCATAGGAATTGAGTTTGCTTCGTACTACAGATCCATGGGTCTAGACGTTTCTGTCGCCGAAATAGCAGATCGCATACTTGTTATGGAGGACGTGGAGGTCTCAAGGCTAATGCAAAAAAACCTGGAGAACAGAGGTGTTAGATTTATTTTGAATGCGAAGCTTGATAACTGGAGAGCAAAAAACACCAATGACAAGCTTGATGTTAGTATAAACGGTCAAGTAGAGGAGTTCGATGTGGCTCTCCTGGCGATAGGAGTAGTGCCTCACCTGGATGACCTAAACATCAGTAATGCCGGTGGAATACAGACAAGCGCCTGCGGAAATATTGTTGTAGACGATAAGCTCCAAACAACTGTGAAGAATATATTTGCCATAGGGGATATTGCAAACCCGCCGTTTTTGGCTCACAAGGCATCCAAGGAAGGGGTAATCGTGGCTGAGTATATTGCGCAAAATAAGGTCACCAAGCTGCCAGTTGTGCCTGCGTGCACATATTCTTTTCCTCAGGTCGCATCTATCGGTTTAACTGAGGATGCAGCTAAGGAAAAACACAAAAACGTATTGGTTGGCAGGGCGTATTTTAGAGCCAACGGAAAAGCTTTGGCTTCAGATGACATTGATGGTTTCGTGAAGGTTGTAATCGATAAGGATACAGACGAGATTCTGGGGGCTCACATGGTTGGTAACGAAGTAAGCGAGATGATATCGTTGTTTTCTGTGGCAATGACCGGAGAAATGACTGGGCGAGAAATAATGACAGCGATATTCCCTCATCCTACGACATCTGAGGTCATACAGGAGGCTGTAATGAATGCGTATGGACTAGATATTCATGGGTAATTCTGTACGAAATATTTACTCAGAGATAGACTTATCCGCGTTACGAAGAAACTATATTGCACTCTGTAGTATGACTAAAAATACAGTTGCCGCAGTCGTTAAAAATAACGCTTACAATGTTGGTTTGGTGCCTGTAGTTGAAGCAATACAAGACCTATGTAGCGATTTTTTTGTTGCAACTGTCAGTGAAGCTCTTGCAATAAAACCGTATCTTAGAGGTCAATCCGTATATATTCTAAGCGATAATATTGTAAAGTATTACGATGAAATCGTAGCAAACAACTTCATACCTGTTTTGAATTCGCTGGCTGATTACAGGTATTTTCACGGTAAATGCGAATATGTTTTGAATATAGACATAGGTATGTCGCGTCTTGGTGTGAATATTGATGATATACATGAGATAAACAATAATAACGGTATGAGATATCTCATGGGGCATCTCTCCAACGCAACAACAGATTATCGTACAGAATATGAATACAATAATTTTATGAAGGCAGTTGAATATATAAAGCCAAGTAAAACAAGTCTTTTTGCATCTCCGTCCTTCAGTCTATCGAACAAGTACGGTACGGACCTCATAAGGGTTGGCGGGCTTATGTATGGCCTCATGGAAAACAATATTGTTCTTGAGAATATATTAACTATAAAAACTAAGATAATTCAGATTTTCAATATAAAACAAGGTGATTGCGTTGGATACGATAACACGTATGTTGCCGCGAAGCCGATGAAAATCGCATCAGTGTGCCTTGGATATGGCTTTGGTCTCCATACTTCCATGTCAAACAGAGGCGAATTTGTAATCAGAAAGAATGGTACAACGTATAAATGCCCGATACTTGGGCTTTTATCTATGGATATAACCATGATAGACGTAAGCGAGGTGCATGATTGCAGTTTACATGATGAAGTTATTATATGCGACAAAGACTATAGTCTATCCGAGATCTATAAAAAAACACAAATACCTCAGCACTGGCTGCTAGGGTGCTTTAGATTCAATCATATAAACTGCGATCTGCAATACATCGGCATTTGACTTGGTATATTTGTTAAGGAGATGTAAAAGATGAAGCGTAAGATATTAATATTTCCAGATTCATTTAATCCATTTAACAAATACCATAAATATGTTTTAGATAGAGCGGCGAACCTTGTTATACCGGATCTCTGCGTTCTGGCCATAGTAAACGACGATCTTGATAGTAATATAAGTGTATTGCATAGAAAAAATATGATAGAGATTGCTTTGCAAGGATATTCTCGTAAGTTTTCAATTGAAGATTGTACGTACGATAATGTCAATGCACAAAATAATAAACAGAACGGGATTATTGAAGTAATATCTGGCAGCTTCGCAAGATCATGTGATGCGCTTAAATATTGTATTGTTGATTACGAGATATATAAAGTAATAAGGAGCTCCGTTACTGACGATATTGTTTGCATTGTACATGGATCTACGATGCATGATATGCAAAACGAACTTCGCAATATAGATATCTATATCGATGTTCCGGGGCATATAGCAAGTATAACTGAATCCAAGATTAGATGTATTGATATCGATTACTCCAGGTGCGATTTTTCGCGTGATTGGCTGCATCTAGAGCAAATAAAAATAGATCATGGCAAGCTGGATATTGAATATGGCGTTAACAAATATATCAACGATCATGGTTTGTACGCAATACATCGCCTCAACATGATGAAGATGTCCCAAAAACGTATGTCTCACATAATCAGTACAGCGAATTACGCAAAGACTCTTGTGAAGTCAAACTTCAACGATCCAGACATGGAGAGAGATGCGTTTGTTGCTGGTATATACCACGATATAGCTAAGGAGATAGACAAGGGCATTCAGGCGAAGATAGCCGATGATGTTGGCATAACTGGCTATGAAGATCCAAATTTGCTGCATGCGTATATTGGTAGTAATATATTAAAAACCGTATATAATTTTGACAATAGAAATGTTTTAATTGCAATAAATAGACATACAAAACCATATGATTACTATACAGAAGAGCCAGATGCTTTAGCTAAGGTGTTATATGTTGCGGATAAGCTGGAACCAATGAGAAACAAGGAAAATATGATGGGTATGGACATTGATGGCTATAGACTTCTGGCCGAAAAAAACATAGATCAATGTTTTGCCGAAGGATACGCAGAGCTTTGCCGTAGGATAAATAAATAATTGATACAGCAGCCATAAAAATCCGATTATTTGTTGTTGTAAATATTGTTTTTCTGAATTGACTTCAAATATTCTTATGTTTTGCATCATAACAAAATGGTATGGCTTAAGAGCGCAGCGCAATGACATGCAAACCAAGATATATTATTGCATCTTGTGGCTGAGATAAAATTATTCACTGTCGGCTCTGTAGCAACAGAAAATATGTAAATACCGAGATTCTAAGAGTATCGTAAGACTGGATTTTGTGATGTAGACCTCAAATAATTCACATGTATAACATCAGAGATAAATGCTGTATTGCCAAGTCAGCTATATCAAATTGGTTGTTTGAGATCAGCTCTATATCCATGTCTCTCATAACATCTTTGCTTATGTTTGTAATATTTTTGTCGAGTAATGTCGTTACGAATGTATCTGACGATAGCACCGTTTCAGAGCATTCGTTATTCTCCCCTGATATAATTCTATAGTTCGCAGAAATTGTTATGGATACATCATATGTTTTGTGAAATATATTGTTTTCTGAAAATGTGTACTTGATTTCTAGATCGTTTAATTCACAGAGATCCATGTGATTTCGTACTAACTCTAAATCGTCTTTAGTCAGCTCTAATTCATAGTCTACACCAGTTGTAATCGATGCAAGATTAGTCATTCTGGAGATCACATTCATTCTTTATTGTTGCCGTGATTTTTGTAAATTATAACATTCAAGCATAATTTTGATAAAATCAAGAAAACAATTATAGATCGACTTGACTTATGTCGGACAACGATAGACGAAATACTCTGGGATCCAGGACGGCAAACAATACGCTAAAGCAGAACATATTAAACAACAAACGTCATCAAGAAATTTTCAAGGAAATAGTGGAAGCTTATATAGAGACTGGTGAGCCGGTTGGTTCTAGATATGTATCAAAGCGTATGGATAATACTTTGTCTCCGGCAACCATCAGGAATGTCATGGCAGACATGGAGGAGTGCGGCATACTATGTTCCGAGCATACATCTTCAGGCCGTAAGCCAACGGAAGCTGGTATGAGGGTTTTTGTCGACCAGATTGTTGAAATAGACAGCATATCAAAAATAGAAAAGGATTATATAAAAAATGCGATTCAAGGTATTAATGGTAAAAATGTTCAACTTTTACTTGAGACAGTGTCTGAGGTCTTGTCTGATCTAACAAAGTGCGTCAGTCTCATAATCGTACCTACCGTTGATTCGATTGTAAAACACGTTGATTTCATAGCATTGTCAGATTCAAGAGCTATAGTTGTTATAGTCACAGAAGATGGTATTGTGGAAAATCGTTTGATAACATTACCGGAAAATGTACCGCAAAATTCGCTAGAGATAGCAAGAAACTACATAAACGAAAAAATCGTATCAAAGAGACTGAGCCTCAGAGACATACAGACACAGCTTATGCAGGAGCTATGCGGAAGCCAACTGAATATAGATGCTTTCGTCAAGGAGATGATAAGGTCTGGCGTATGTTCCGTTACAGATCATTGCGGGGATATTATAATAAGGGGCCAGTCAAACATCTTTGAAAACAATGGCGGAGAAGGCTATATAGACAACATAAACGATGTATTCAAAAAGCTACACGAACAGGAGACGATCAAGACCATACTTGACAATTCGATAAGTGGGCATGGCTTTAAAGTATTTATTGGGTCTGAGTCAAATATATTTAAGAGTCAAAATATGTCGATGATCGTATCGCCATACAAAACATCAAGTAGTAATCTAATAGGGGCTATAGGTGTTTTTGGTGATTATCGTATGAAATATAGTAAAGCTATTACTCTTGTTAACTATACTGCAAGTATTTTGAAGAAGATTGTGTGATATGTGAAGATATAACGATAATAATGTATAATATTGAATTATACATAATATGACCCACAGAATTTGTGGGTCTATACTATTTTATTTTTTGTTACCGTATTATAATCCCTATCGTATTGCAAGCTGTATTTTTTTGTAGTTTTTTGGATCACTTATTATTGTAATATATCTTCCACGGCCATCTGTTATGAGTATTTCTTGATTAATATTTGCACTGTGCTCGTTATTATTCTTTAGTTCATCTGTTAAATCAAGAACTAAGTCGCCTATATTATTATTCGATTGATCTATTTTCTTTATATTATATGCTAGACATCTGAACTTATTACCTTGGGAACAAATTTCATTGTATATCTTGTTGAGTTCGTTTGATATTGTAATGATATCTGGCTTATGTTCATCATTATAATTCTGTTGCACAAAAAGTTTTGCTTTTATTTTTAGGAAATCGTTTTGTGAGAGTGATTGAGCTATTGATTTGATTGTTTGTTTCGCTGTATCATCGAGATTCTTTATCGGTAACATTATTGAGAGCGAACACAATGGTGGAAACGCATTACTTCCTTTCAATTTTAGCGCAAGAGATGTAATAAATTTTTCTATGTATGCGTTATGGCCATCTTTTACGTGTAGGATTATATTTGGAATTGTGAATGAGTAAAAAGAATCTAAATCATCATTTATAAAGTCATAGATATTTTGTATAATATTTGGTGTATTCTTTTTAAGAATTATGTCCATACCATCATTAATGCATAATGGTATTACTATATCTTGAGCTTTAGCTCCATAAGCTATTTTTACATATTTTTGCACAAGTGGATGTGCTATATTTTTAAACAGAAGACTCGTTATTTTTTGGGTTATTGCATCATAGTTGGCGTTATCCAATTTCAATAATTGTTCGCGTATATCTTGTATTAATATTTCATCAAAAAGATTGATTAGCTCTCTTGAATCTTTTTCTGCTGCAGTGCTATCTATTGTTGATGTCTCAAATATTTTTTGTAATATATCGCGTAATATTTGTGAAAATTTAGTAATTACTTGTTGCATTGTCGCATTTTGACATGATGTGGTGTCTATTCCTTCTGGTTTTTCCGATTGTTTTTGTGTTTGATTAAATTGCATTTCTTCGACATGTTTTTCTTGTTGTTTGAACTGATCAAAATATTGACAAAGCCACTTGTCGTAGTTAATATCTCGCATGCGTTTATTGCGATATTGTTTCTTGTATTCGTCTGTATGAATTATATTTATAGTTACTTTATTTGTTAATTCATGCTCTTGTAATGCATCAGATATTCTTTGTTGTGTTTTTTTATTATTTTTATCATTCGTCAATAAGTATATATCCATACCGATTGTGCGTTTTTTCTCTATAACCTTGTTATTAACATCTTTCAGGAATAAGACCATATTATTTATGTTTTGTTCGTCTTTGTCTTTTACAAATAGTGTTATTCTTCGTATATAATTATCGCAAATCTGTTGTTTGATGCTTTCTAAATCTGTATCATCAATACTATGTGTCAATGTGTAAGGTATAGTGAGCATGTCTGTCTTCTGAGAGTAATAACAGTATTCGTCTACTATATATCTATTTATAGCTCCGTCGCATATATTCATCAATAATCTGCGTTTTATTTCGCGTATAATTAAGCCATAATTTGGATTTGAGCTGTTAATCTGCTCTTCTATGTCTTCCAGTAATTTTTCATCTTTCAAAACATCTATTACTGGATCTAGTTTTTGATCTTGTATTCTTGGGTTTGACCTTTCTTTGTCTGTATAGTAATCATTATAACCGGTGCGATCTCCTGGGTGTATATTAAATGCAGTTTCTAGTATTTCTATTACTAATTTCTTGAACTGATTTATTGTTTGATTTGTTTTATCTTTTCCAAACGTATATTCGTGTTTTTGCTTTATAACTTTATCAACAAGACGTCTTTCTTCCTGTTCTTGTCTAATCTTTGACTGTTGTGGGTTTTTAGTGTTTTTGTTGTATGGTTGTTCGTGTTTAGATTGGATATGCTCAACTTCTGAATCGCTACTTGTTTCATCAAAATCCATTGAAAAATTACTTGTAGATGATTCTTGATGTGTAATATTAATTTCACTGTTATATTCTTTGTATTCATCATTCTTTATTTGCGTTGTGTTTTTCTTTTGGTTGTTTTGTTTTGCACAATGAATGCCGGCATCAACTATTCCGCTAAATAATATGAATGCTATGGTTGCTGAGCACATAGAAATGCGTCTTATGTTTTTTGTTTTGATCATGATATTCTCATGTATGTCATATATGTTTTGATTATGCATATTGTGAGTTAAAATTTCGTTGATACTGTTTTGCAAAAATTTTGCGCAATATTTGTATTGTCATCGTTATTCGCTTTCTGTGATTTGCATTCCAGCATCAAAAAGTTATATCATGTAAATATGATTGGTTATTGTGACTACTTGTGTGAACTGTTCTTAGGATTTTAGTAATATACTGCACTGGCGGTCAATGCGATGCCAAGTTATCGTTATATCTAAATAAATGTAGGTATTCTCTTCGTATCTAATTAAGGTGTATTTATGTTAAGATCTTATACTGGGATGAAACGTATCAGAAAGTCATTCGGCAAGATTAAAGAAAAAGCTGTATTACCTGATTTGATCGCTCTCCAGCGTAATTCATACGAATCCTTCCTCCAAAAAGATGTTGCTCCAGAAAAGCGCGAATGCAAGGGATTAGAAGAAATTTTTCAAGCGCATTTCCCAATTTTAGACAACAGCGGCAATATTCAGCTTGATTACTGCGGATATTACTTTGATGAAGTGAAATCTGACGAGATGGAATGCAAGAAGATGGGTACCACGTACTCTGTCGCATTGCGTTGTAAATTTAGGCTCTTGGTTTGGAAAACCGATGATGATACCGGCGAGAAAAGCCTTCATGACATAAGAGAGCAGGATGTATATCTTGGCGATTTCCCGCTCATGACTGATCGTGGTACGTTTATTTTCAATGGTATTGAGAGAGTTGTTGTATCTCAGGTTCACAGGTCACCTGGTGTATTCTTCGATCATGATGGAGGTAAGGTCCACTCGTCCGGTAAGTTCCTCTACTCGGGCCGTATAATTCCTTACCGTGGTACATGGCTTGACTTCGAATTCGACCACCACGACGTAATATATTTGAGGGTCGATAGAGGTAGGAGGGTCTTAGCCACCACATACCTTATGTGTCTTGACAGTAAGGAGACAGAGGAGGCAAGGGCGAATGCAAAGCCAGGCGAATTTGATGAGAGCAAGGCAACTGGCATGTCAATTGAAGAGATTGTAAATTATTTTTACGGAACTGTTGTTTATAGAAAAACTAAGAATGGATTGGTTATGCCATTCAGAAAAGAATACTTCCTCGATAAGAAGCTCACAAAGGATTTGGTGAACGCTGATACAGGAGAAGTAGTTGCTAAGGAAGGCACTAAGCTGCATAAGCGTATGATGGCAAAGCTTGAGTCTGATGGTATTGAAAATATTATGGTTGACCCGCTTGATCTCATAGGATGCTATATCGCCAAGGATGATTATAATCGTGATACCGGTGAAGTTTATTTTAATGCCGGAGAGAAGATTACAGAAGAAAAATTACAAATTTTATTAGAAAAAAAAGACGAGATAGAGGTTTTAGACATTGATAATATTACGGTATTCCCTTATATAATTAATACTTTGGCTCAGTCCAATGCTATGAATCGTGACGATGCGTATGCAGAGCTTCTTAAATCTCTTGATCCTGGCGAGCATGTATCTCTCGATGCTGCACGTGAATTATTCCAAACACTTGGGTTTGACGAGGAGGTATACGATCTATCAGATGTTGGTAGAGCGAAGGTGAATTACAGAATAAATAACGGAGTGGGCCCAAAGTCAAAGATCCTGTGCAAGCAAGATATTCTTTCAGTAATAAAGATTTTATGCGATGTAAAAAACGGAGATGACTCTACGGATGATATAGACGATCTTGGCAACAGGCGCGTCAGGTCTGTTGGAGAATTAGTAGAGAACCAATGTAGAGTTGGTATGACGAAGATAGCCCGCAGCATCAAGGAAAAGATGGTTACGACGGATTGTGAGGTGTATATCCCAAGCGATCTTATAAATTCCAAGCCCCTGATGATTGCTATCAAGGATTTCTTTATCTCGTCTCAGCTGTCCCAATTCATGGATCAGACGAACCAGCTGTCTGAAGTTACACACAAGAGAAGGTTGTCGGCCCTCGGTGCCGGTGGTTTGGCTCGTGACAGAGCAAGCTTCGAGGTTCGCGATATACACTCGACACACTACTCGCGTCTCTGTCCTGTCGAAACGCCGGAAGGACAAAACATCGGTCTTATCAACTCTCTCACATGCTTTGCACGCATAAACCAGTATGGATTTATAGAGGCCCCTTATCGTAAGGTTGTTGATGGTAAGGCGACCGATGAGATAGAGTATCTCACAGCTACCGAGGAGGCCAAGCACTTTATAGCCCAGTCGAACATAGCGGACGAGAATGGAGAAATAAAGAGCGACGAGTTCTTCCCATGCCGCACAGGAGTAGGTAGCATAGTCAAAAAATACAAGAACGAAATAGAGTATATGGATGTGTCGCCAAAGCAGGTTGTATCTGTAACGGCCGCCCTCATACCTTTCATAGAAAAAGACGAAGCGACTCGTGCCCTCATGGGATCAAACATGCAAAGGCAAGCCGTGCCACTCTTGAGGTGCCAAGCTCCTCTCGTTGGTACAGGTATGGAGGCAGTCATAGCAAAGGATTCTGGCTCATCTGTTACGGTGAAGAGAGACGGTATCATAGATTACGTAGACTCAAGCCGTATAGTTGTACGTGTAATGGAGGAGGGGGGCGGAGTAGACATCTACGATCTGCTCAAGTACCAATGCTCCAACATGGGCACATGCATAAACCAGAGACCTCTCGTCAAGGTTGGGGATATGGTCAAGAGAGGCGACATCATAGCTGACGGCTCCTCAACTGATCTCGGCGAGTTGGCGCTAGGACGCAACCTCCTGGTCGCATTCATGTGCTGGAACGGTTACAGCTTCGAAGACTCGATCGTGTTGTCACGCAGGGTCGTGGAGCAGGATCTTCTCACATCAATACATATAGACAGTTTCGAAGTTGTTGTTCGTGATACAAAGCTTGGCAACGAGGAGATTACGCGCGATATCAGCAGTATCTCCGAAGAGTCTCTACGGAATCTAGATGAGTCAGGTATAATCTGTATCGGTTCCGATGTCAAACCTGGCGACATACTCGTCGGCAAGGTTACTCCGAGAGGCGAGACACCTATAATACCTGAAGAAAAACTCCTGAGAGCAATATTCGGTGAGAAGGCCGCAGACGTTAAAGATACGTCCCTGAGAGTTCCACCTGGAGTACACGGTACAGTTATAGATGTACGAGTACTGGTTAAGAAGGGCGTCGAGAAGGACGAGCGTACCCTGTCAATCGAGCGCAAACTTGTTGATGATGTTGTGAGAGATTGCGAGAGGGAGAAGGAGATACACAAGAACATTTATCGCAAGAGCATTATTAACATGCTTGAAGGCCAGACTGTTGAATCATGCGGTGTGGAAGGAATGTTCGATAAGGGAACAGTATTAACAAAAGAGCTTTTGTCAGACAAGAGCTACTTCCAGATAGCTACCATAGTAGTATCAGACAAGTCTGTACAGCAGAACGTTGAGAATATAGTAAATAAATTCAACGAGAAGACCCAGGAGCTCGAAGAACGCCTCCATGACAATATACAAAAGATTCGCGCCGGTAACGAGCTCCCATCGGGCGTGCTCAAGATGGTGAAGGTCTTCATAGCCAACAAGCGTAAGATACAGGTCGGAGATAAGATGGCCGGACGTCACGGCAACAAGGGTGTTGTGTCTAAGATCGTGCCTGTCGAGGACATGCCTTATCTGGCCGATGGTACACCTGTAGACATAGTTCTAAACCCACTCAGCTTGAACGCCAGAATGAACTTGGGGCAAATCTTCGAAACAAACCTCGGGGCTGCCGCCAAGGGTCTAGGCGACCAGATACAAAAGATGCTGGATGAATATAGGAAGCAGCAGGTCAAGATAGAAGAGCTTAGAGATAAGTTGCTGTCAATATATCACGACGAGAATGACCAGAAGGACATCAAGGAGATGACCGAGGACCAACTGCTAGAGCTGGCTAAGAACCTTACAAACGGCGTACCTATGGCTACACCTGTCTTTGATGGAGCCACAGTTGCCGATGTAGATGAGTGGCTCGAGAAGGCCGGCCTTGACAAATCTGGTCATGTCGATCTATACGACGGACGTACCGGAGAGAAGTTCGATCGTAAGGTCACGGTTGGATACAAATACATGCTCAAGCTGCACCACTTGGTTGATGATAAGATCCACGCTCGCTCTATCGGGCCTTACAGTCTTATAACCCAGCAGCCTCTCGGTGGTAAGGCGCAATTCGGTGGACAAAGATTCGGTGAAATGGAGGTCTGGGCTTTGGAAGGATACGGGGCAGCCTATGCCCTCAGAGAAATGTTAACGATCAAATCCGACGATGTTGTTGGGCGTACGAGAGCTTATGAGGCGATAGTGTCTAACAGTAATGACATAGTACCTGAGATACCTGAATCCTTCAACGTTCTCAAGAAAGAATTATCGGCTCTATGCTTTCATCTTTCTCTTGAGAAGATGGACAATCACAGCGAGTCAAACGCACATTGCAATGATACTAAAACAGGAGATTGTAAATGAGAAACAGCTATGTACACGGCGATAAGCAAGTTAGCTATAACAATTTTGATGCAATCAAGATCTCAATCGCAAGCCCAGAGGAAATAAGGTCCTGGTCTTACGGTGAGGTCAAAAAAACCGAGACAATAAATTATCGTACGTTCCAGCCTGAAAAAGATGGGTTGTTCTGCGCCAGAATATTTGGCCCGATGAAAGACTACGAGTGTCTCTGCGGCAGATACAAGCGCTCTAAGTACAAGGGTATTATCTGCGAGAAGTGCGGCGTTGAGGTTACGGTCAGCAGAGTCAGGCGTGAGCGCATGGGCCATATCGAGCTGGCGGCACCTGTTGTACACGTCTGGTTCATGAAGTCCATCCCAAGCCGTATCTCTATTATTTTGGACATGAATCTGAAGGATCTGGAGCGTATTTTGTATTTCGAGAAATATGTTGTTTTAGATCCTGGGTTTAGTCATTTCTCATACGGAGAGCTCATATCCGAAGCAGAGTATTATGATGCGATAAACCAATACGGAAACACAGCTTTTGTTGCAAATATAGGCGCTGAAGCAATCAAGAAGATGTTGCAGAATATTGACCTAGAAAAAGAGGTCGACAAACTAAAGACAGAATTAAAAGACGATATAGTATATTTTAAAAAGAAAAAGATTGTAAATCGTCTCAAGATATTAAACGCATTCCTGAAGAACGGTACAAAGCCTGAACATCTTGTATTAACAGTCTTACCGGTCATGTCTCCAGAGCTAAGACCTCTCGTACACCTCGATGGCGGTAGGTTCGCAGCCAGCGATCTCAACGACTTATACAGAAGGGTCATCAACAGAAACAACCGTCTCAAGAGACTGGTTGAACTAAGGGCTCCTGATATAATTATCAGAAACGAAAAGCGTATGCTTCAGGAATCAGTCGATTCGCTCTTTGACAACAAGCGTAGGGGCTCGAAGAATATTATAGGCTCCAACAACAGGCCTCTCAAGTCTCTGTCTGATGTTCTCAAGGGTAAATACGGTCGCTTCCGTCAGAACCTCCTTGGTAAACGTGTTGACTACTCCGGACGTTCGGTTATTACGGTCGGACCTGAGCTTAAGCTGCACCAATGCGGTTTGCCTAAGAAGATGGCGATCGAGCTATTCCGTCCATTCGTATATGCGAAACTCGAAAAATACGGTCACTCTGGAAATATAAAAATCGCAAAACGTATGGTCGAAAACGGTGATCCTATTGTTATGGATATACTCGAAGAGGTCGTCTCGGAGCATCCTGTGTTGCTGAACCGTGCTCCTTCCCTGCATAGGCTTTCCATACAGGCATTCGAACCAGTCTTGGTTGAGGGTAAATCGATACGCTTACATCCTTTGTCTTGTACCGCATTCAACGCTGACTTCGACGGTGACCAAATGGCCGTCCACGTACCACTATCGGTTGAGGCTCAGCTTGAGGCCCGTATACTTATGTTGGCGTCCAACAACCTTCTGAACCCATCCAGCGGCAAGCCTATAGCAGTTCCAACTAAGGATATGGTTATAGGTATCTACTACCTGACTACGATGATTGAAGGTATGAGGGGCGAGGGCAAGCTGGTCTCAAGCTTAAACGAAGTAATGTATATGCTTCAAAACAAGATCGTTACATACCACAGTAAGATCCGCGCCCGCATCTATACATATGGAGACGATGGCAAACCTGTTTCTTCGAGTATAGTCGAGACGACCCCTGGCCGCGTTATGTTGTGGGATAAGATGCCTAAGAACAGCAAGGTATACTTCGACCTCATCAACAAGGAGTTGACCGCTACAGACATGACAGTCCTCGTTGACTTCGTATATTTCAACTGTGGCCAGAAGGCTGCCGCTCTCTTTATAGATGACCTCATGACAATTGGCTTCAAGTACGCAACTGTCAGCGGTATATCCTACGGTAAGGACGACCTCATAATACCTGAGGAGAAGAAGAAGATCATTAGCGAGACAGAAAAGATGGTCACGGACTTCGAAATGCAATATCTAGACGGCTTTATAACAGATGGTGAAAAATACAACAAGGTTATAGACGCATGGGATAAGTGCTCCGAGAAGATTGGAGGCATTCTGGAGACGAACGTGAACCATATAGAGAAGGGTAAGCAGCCTAACTCGATTTACATGATCGTGAGGTCCAAAGCTCGTGGTTCCATAGCTCAGCTCAAGCAAACAGTCGGTATGCGTGGTCTTATGGCTAAGGCGAGCGGTGAGATTATCGAAACGCCTATCGTATCCAACTTTAAGGAAGGCCTAAACGTTCTCGAATACTTCTTGTCATCACACGGTAGCCGTAAGGGTCTTATCGATACGGCACTTAAGACAGCTACATCCGGTTATCTGACGAGGCGTTTGGTTGACGTCGCAAACGACTGTGTTGTTACAGAGGAAGATTGCGGTACAACTGACGGCATGAATACCAAGGCAATCATCGAAGGTACAAACATAGTCATCTCGCTCAAGGATCGTATAGTAGGACGTTATGCTGCCGAGGATATAATGAACCCTATGACAGACGAGCTACTCTTCGAGCGTAATACATATATTAACGAGGAGGTTGCTGACGCTATAGTTAACGCCGGTATCGATGAGGTTAAGATAAGGTCAGCAATCACATGCCAATCAACAAGAGGTGTATGTACAAAGTGTTATGGCCGCGACCTCGCGACAGGCAATGTTGTTTCTATAGGTGAAGCCGTTGGTATCATAGCTGCCCAGTCGATTGGTGAGCCTGGTACACAGCTTACGCTCCGTACCTTCCACATAGGTGGTGTGGCCCAGAAGGCTTCTGAGGTATCCAACATTACCTCCAACATAGATGCCAAGGTGTCATTCAAGAATGTTAACTCAGCCATTAACAGCGTCGGAGACCATATAGTATGCTCCAAGAAATCCGAGATAGAACTCATCAACGTGCTCAATAACAAGAAGGTCTTGCACAAGATTCCTTACGGAGCAAAGCTGAAGGTCTCGGACGGGGAACTCATAAAGATCGGTCAGGTCATAGCAGAGTGGGATCCATATACAACACCTGTCGTCTGTGAAAAAGATGGCTTCATCAAATACATAGACCTCATACCGGGAAGAACGTTGCAGGAGGCTGTTGATGAAATCACCGGTGCTCTGAGTAACGTTGTAACAGACTGGAAGCAGCTCTCTTCTGGTAATGAATATGCTCCTGCCATAGACATAGTAGATGATAAGGGTGATTCAGTTACAACATCGTCTGGTACAGCTATCAAATACTTCATGTCAATTGACGCAATAATTAACGTTCCTAACGGGGCAGGGGTCAAGAAGGGTGACATAATAGCCAAGCTGCCTAAGGAAATCTCGAAGACAAAAGATATTACCGGCGGTTTGCCACGTGTCTCAGAACTCTTTGAAGTCCGCTATCCTAAGGACCCTGCAGTTATAGCTGAAATCGACGGAACAATTAGCTTCGGTAAGGACAACAAGCTGAAGAGACGTATAATCCTGAGCCATGAGGACGAGCAAGGCAATATAACCAAGAAGGAATACTTCGTACCAAAGGGTCGTTCCGTGCTTGTCTACGACGGAGACCAGGTTAAGAAGGGTGACATGCTTGTTGACGGTAACATAGTGCTTAGCGATATTTTCAGAATACTCGGGCAATATAGCGCCGCAACATATCTCATTGAGGAAATCCAAAGGGTCTACCGCCTCCAAGGTGTTGCAATAAACGACAAGCACATAGAAATCATAGCAAGAAAGATGTTGCAGAACTGTGTCGTAACGGACGTGGGCGATTCTACATTACTGAAGGGCGACGAGATATCGAGAGAGGAATATACTGAGATCAATCAGGAGCTCCTGTCGGCAGGCAAGAAGCCTATCTCTGTTGAGCCTGTGCTCCAGGGTATTACATCGGCATCTCTCCACACCCGCTCCTTCATCTCTGCTGCATCCTTCCAGGAAACAACGCGTATCCTTATTGACGCAGCAATACACAACAAGATCGACAACTTACTTGGCTTGAAGGAGAACGTCATAGTCGGCCGCCTCATCCCAGCCGGAACCGGATCGATCGTACAGAAAATGAAAGAGGACTTCAATAGTTCATGTAAAGATGGATGCGGACATGATCATAAGCATGAGCATGAGGATAATTGCGATTCTGACGTTAATATACAATAACTGAGTTGGTGCTGCAAGCATGAAGACCTGAGTGTTATCGTTGATAACTAACTTGTTTAGCTGGATAGTTTGTGTGATTATATTGATATAGCTAGATGTGCAGGCTGATTGTTTCTTGTAAGATAGTCGGCTGTGTGTATGTCTAGCTTTTTTGTTTTCTTTTTTTGTATGGAGGCCTCTGGACGTGAATATGAGATATATTCTTGTGTTTGTATGTTTGTTTTTCTGCTCTGGAGCTATTGTTGGTATGAACTTTAATAATAATAGTGAATCTATACTACATAATGATCCACAATCTTTGGGCACAGTGCATGAAGATAGTGCTGAAGATGTTATTGATCAAGATAGGTATAACGAAATACTCAGGGATGTTGAAGAGAAGTGGGATGAGCGTAATGAAGAATATGACGAGCTTGTTACCGATTTCGAAGATTGCCTAGCGTGTGACTTTGGGTCATGTTTTAGTATCATAGGCAGAATGAGCGAAATTTTAGAGGATATGAGTGATGACTATGATAATTTTATAAAACAACATCAATTTTGGGTGTTATTATTTTATGTGCATAAGTATCACAATTATCAAAATGCATGGTGTATCCCGTTAGATAATATAGCATGCCCAAATAGAATAGCTCATGCAGTAATTGGCAAATATAGTAATGAAGAGCAGTTATATGAAACAATAAATAACAAAAAAAAAATGATTAATCAAATTACTAAATATTTTTACGATCATTATAAGTTGTGTTATGAATGATTCAGTGTTGTGAATTAATAAATAATTAACTATATTTAGATATAATGATCGCATATAATCTGTTTTGCTGTGGCGTCACTATATGTTTAAACAATTTAATGGCAATCTTCGCTATCATAGAAGTTATGTAACAAGATTTGTATTTATATTAATATTTGTACTACTTGGATTTAATGTATGTTGTGACCAGAAACAGAATGATAATACATCTATTAAAGTATATGATGACATGAATGAGGCGTTGGAAGATTTATTTGAATTATATTCTGAGTATGTAAATAATCCTATTGAAGGGTCTGGAAACATAGTATATTTTTATAATCATTATGGCAATCAGGAGCAGAAAAGAATTAATACTATTGCGGCAAAGATGAGGAAACAGAATCTTCCAAGAATTAGTATTGATATCAACAAAAAAGATAAATATGAGCCGTTAAGATTTGCGAATGATAATGTTTATTATCAAGAAAATGTTCTAGATAATATAGTTAATGTTGTTGGAATAAATGCAAATATAAATGCATTTAATTTTAATGGAGTATTTGATGTAATTGATTTTATTAATAACAGAAGGCGTTTTCATGTTTTTGATGGAAGAAATAAAGAATACTACATCCATACGGAAGAAGCAATAGCATCATTATTGCATATGCATTTCCAACAACAGAATAATCAACAAATTCAGCGACAGGATAATAACGCTCAAAGAATTGTTGTATTTGTCTCCAAGGGCACTATGTGCCCTAGATGTCAGAGAATTTTGCAATTAATATCTGATGAATATAGAGTAAAGTTTTTGGTAATTTGTTTTGGTAGAGATGATGATGGTGAAAAAAATATGTTAGATAATAGATCGTTTACAAATTATACTATTCAGTTAGATAGAAAGCCTTTGTTTCCAACAATAAAATATATCAAAAATGAATCTGAAAAAAGATTTACTTCTTATTATGTGTGTGAGCACGGGTTAGAATCTATAAAAGTAGAGCGTGATTTGAGATTAAATATTGTATTTGAACATCTTGATGATGATAGATTTGCTGTAATTTTAAGAAAAACATCGCATGCGGAATTGAAAGTAAATTACATATCACCATTAATATTACAAACAAACGCAGACATTGACGATATTAACAATCATGTGCGTGATATATTTAATGAACAAGGCGGCCAACAAACAAAACAACAATTTTTACAAAATTGTTCTTGTTTGCGATGATTAATGCATTTAAACGGTATGGGTGTTGAGATACAAAACAATATAATGCCAAGCCTAATTGATATATCGAAGCTTACGTGAAATGTTTTTCAAGGTATTTACGTATGAGTTTATTGTAGTGATGGATCTATTTTTCTTGTGAAATTACGTTTCTCAATGAATAATTGCGTGGACAAAAGACGTGGCTGGGATACTAGGATTCGAACCTAGGAATGACGGTACCAAAAACCGTTGCCTTACCGCTTGGCTATATCCCAATCATGTATAAATTCTAGCATAATTGTTCCGTAATGTCAATTTATCCATGGCATAGTGACCATGTATAGATAGAAAAGATGTGATATGTTTGGTGTTATGTTTTATTGTTTTCATGCATTAAGTGTAAAAAAATCAATATAGCATGTAAATATATTTTTAATGCTACGTATTTGCAATATATGAACTGCAAAATAAAATTATATCTATATTATATCTCTATGTTGCAATATTATCTTGATGTTGGTAAAATCATGGTAGGCGTCCTTAGCTCAGCTGGATAGAGCAACAGCCTTCTAAGCTGTGGGTCGAGGGTTCGAATCCTTCAGGACGCACCATATTCTTCTATTGCATCTTTTTAGGATATTTTCTTATGAGTCTATTTAAAAAATCTTTTATAGCCGGCTCTTCTATGTTCGCTATGTTTTTTGGAGCTGGAAATATAGTATTTCCGATTTTGAGTGGTCGTGATGCATCCGCAAACTATATATACTCGTTTCTAGGCTGGGCTGTATCTGCTATTCTCGTTGTAATGATGGGTTTCTACTGCTCCATGCTTTACGATTGCGACAACAAGAAGTACATGAGGTTTTGCGACTCAAAAGACAACTGCTGGCCAAACAAAATTTCAACTGTTGCGACGCATTTTTTGATGCTCTTGATTAACATACTGAATCTTCTTGCTGCATCAAGAGCTATCAACGTATCCTTCAGTGGCTTCAGAATTCTTTCTACAACCGTGAGCCAGCACCAAACCATACTGTGCGTGATATATACAGTTGTAGTAGCTTTGGCCGCCATGAAGCCGGACAAGATAGTAGATCTCATGGGAAAGCTGTTCACCCCACTAAAGCTAGTCGGAATATCTGCAGTAGCCTTCATAGCTTTTGTTAAGGCTCCTCATGCTCATTTGCCTGTAACATCGGAAGCTGGGGCTTGTTTCTCGACTGGTTTCTCACTTGGGTATCAGACTCTTGATTTTATATCTTCCTTCGTGATTGCCGGATTCATCCTGAATTTCCTTAAGAAATCCATCAGAGAAGAAGGGGTAGCTACGGAAGATGCAACCGAAAACAAGGCAAAGCTAGACAAGTTTATTTTAGCTTCATGCGCAATGTGCGGAGTAATCTTGGCTATCTTGTACTTCGTACTGTTTTCAATTGGCGCGAAGTATTCGCCTGAGCTAGCTGCTATACCTCAAGAATCATTGTTAACAAAGATAGCCCAAATATCTATCGGTGGCTGGGCATCTTGGTTTGTAGCTTTCGTGATTTTCATAAGCTGCATGCCTCCTGCAATATCCTTGGCATGTGTCGTTACAGACTATATCTATTCAAGCATTTTGAGGAAGAAGATATCAAGAAACATCGTATTACTCGCTGTATCAGTAGTATTGTTTGTCTTGTCGATGCTTAGCTTCCAAGAGATTATGAATAATATGGCTAGGCTGCTGGGAGCCATCTGTCCTACTCTCATAGTTTTTGTGTTATACAGGCTGATAAAGTATTATGTCGGAAGGCCAGGCAAGCAGCAATAGCTACACCACAAGCATTGACTTCGGCATAGATAA
The DNA here is from genome assembly GCA_947367345.1 of uncultured Alphaproteobacteria bacterium. GTDB lineage: Bacteria > Pseudomonadota > Alphaproteobacteria > RUG11792 > RUG11792 > CANBDL01. The sequence goes on from CANBDL010000003.1 coordinate 30,591, forward strand.
ATCAAAAACGTATGCCGTTGCAATGTCTGGCGGAGTTGACTCGTCTACAACAGCCGCCATCATAAAAGACTCTGGTGCAAAGCTTTTCGGGGTCACACTGTACTTGCATGAATACTCTGTACCGGCAATAGATGATGCGAAAAAAATATGCGATTTTCTTGGTATCGATCACTATGTTATAGACGCGAGAGAGAAATTCGGCCCAGAAATCATAGACAAGTTTTACGAATCATACGCATCCGGCATCACACCAAACCCATGTGCCATCTGTAATCGTGATATAAAATTTGGCGAGATGCTAAAGTTTTGTGTGGACAAGAACGCCGATTACCTGGCTACGGGCCACTATGCGTCTTGTCTATACAAAGACGGACAATGCTGGCTGAAAGATATTGGCAATTCCAAGGATCAGACGTATTTTTTGTCTATGGTAAATCGAAACAACCTCAAGGACGCCTATTTTCCTCTCGCAAGAGTACGGGATAAAAATCAAACACGCGAGATTGCAAGGCATTTTGGAATGTCTTTTTTTGATAAAGTAAGCGAGAGCCAGGACATATGTTTCCTAAGCGGAGTCAACTACAAAGAAGAATTACGCAAACGCGTGACGATGCAGCCAGGAAATATAATCAAAAAAGACCTAGGTGTTATAGGTACTCACGATGGTGTTGGCAACTATACGATAGGACAGCGCCGCGGCATGTCTCTTTCTTGGGGCGGGAAACCTTTGTATATCGTGGAAATAAACAAAGATACAAATGAAATAGTCGTCGACGAGGTACGAGAACCATCCAAAATACAGTTAAACATAACAAACGTCAATTATCTTCTTGATGTAAAAGACGAATTCGAATGTTGGTTTAAGCCAAGATATCGTATACAGAAAATCAGAGGCTCAGTCAAAAAGCATGGTAGTGATGCAAGTATAACATGCATTCATCACCCAACAATAATAGCCCCAGGCCAGGTATGCGTTATGTATAACGATGACGGATATGTGATAGGTGGCGGGGAGATATCTAGGTGAATTACGAATCTACTTCTCCGCCAATAACATGTTGTTAAACAATAAGATCCTGTATGGATGATATGGCTTGGGTTATGTCTTGTTGGTTTTTGCTTAATATCTTGATTTCCTTCAAGGCCGTGATTATTTTTTTCTTTTCATCTTTGCTTAGTCTGTTTATTGTTGCTTTCAGTTGGTCCATATCGATGTTTTTCCAGTCATTTATTGTAATTCCACAGTGCTTTTTTATCAAGTTGACCAGCAGAATTTCGTTCGCTAAATTAGAGTGACCAGAGTTGTCAATCTCGTTTGCGGCACCGAATATCGGTTTATTGTATGCAAGGTTTTGCAATATACCTTGTGTATTTCTGTTGATAAAGCTATTGCCAACATGCTTTTTATACACTTCTACTATCTTCAAAAATTCTATAATTGTCCTGTAGTCGAGTTCGATTTTCTCAAAGTTTGATATTATCTTGTGTATATCGAAAATATGAGTTGCATTTAGAACGAATTCTGCAATACTTTTTCTATTGTGCGCTTTTACATAAGAAATGTTGCTTAGCAAAATTTTGCGCGATCTGCTGTCGATATCCTCCTTAGCCGATTTTAGTTGTGCATTAATGTCACTCAATTCATTTTCTATTTCATTTAGTAGTTGTGCAATATCTCCAGATTGTTCTTTTGTTTTTTCTTTTTCGAATAACATTTTTACTTTTGCGAATTTCTCGTCTACTACTTCCAATTTTTGTTGTTGTTTTTTGACATCATTTTTATAGTCGTTGAGAGCCTCCCTCATTGCGTATGACATAGAGACATCATTGTTATTATTTTCTATTTCTTGTAATGCTTGCTTAATATCGTCTTCTATACCGTCTTTTTTTGTTTTTAGACGGCTATTTTCAATTTCTAGTTTTTTGTATGTTATGCAGAGTTTTACGTATTCAATTTGCTTGTTTAACAGTTGTTCTAGGCCTTTTTGTGCGTTTTGTATTTTTTGTATTTGTTCTTTTGCTTTTTGCGTAAATGTTTGTGTGTTACCTTTTTCGGAATCAGTTTTACGTAATTCTGTTTGCAATTCGCTTTTTAATCCTGTTAGTTGTTCAATTTGACCATTAATATTTGTTATCTTTGTAGCAAAACTATCATCATTTGTTGCATTTTGTGAATGTTGATTTAGTTCATTAAGATTCTGATTAAGTTTTATCAATTCGTTATTTAATTGAGATAGATATTTGTTTTCATCTGCAAATTCTTTTTGTTTGCTGATAATAAAGTTTTCAAATATTTGTGTTAAACTTTCTTTTGCTGTATTTATATTTGTTTCTATTTCTTTTTCTTCGCCTTCTTTTTCTAATATTGATTTTTCAATCTGTGATTTGTGAAATTCTTGAATTTTTTTAAGCATTTTACTTAATTCTTGGTCTTGATTATTGTCGTTTAATTGGTTTTGCATGCATATCTTCATTTGTTTAGATTCTTCGTTTATTTTGGCGTATTTATTAATGAGACCTTGTATTTTTTCTTTCCGTCCTTCCGCTTCTTGATACAGGGATTGTATTCCTTGGGTTTGTTCTGTGCTCGCTAATACTGCTGCTATATCTACAATGCATCGACTTAGATTCTTGTTTTGTTGCATTAATTGTTTTAGTTTATCTGTGTTTATTTCTTCCAGTTTTGCTAGTTCTGACTTTATGTCGTTCTTTAGTTTTTCTAATTTATTGTTTCCAATGATTTTCAGTATCATATCGTCTATTTTTTTTACTATTTCGCTGTATGTAATTAAATTAATATGATGTTCTGTTTGCCAATGATTGTGTAGGTGCGTTTTTATTTCTTCCAGTTTTGTTTTTATGTCCTGCAGTTGTTCTTTTGTTTGCGAATCAATTTTACCAAGCAATATTTTACTTCTTTCATCAAAGATTTTGTCAATATGCTGTTCGTATTCTGTGTCTAGTTTTTTGCCTAGAGACTGTAAATTATTATCTTGCAAACCACGTTGTATGATGTCTGTTTTACAAAAGTTTTCAAGCTCTTTGCTATTTGTTACTGTTATATTGTTTATATTGCAATATTGATCTATTCCACTTATTATCGTTTTATTATCTGCTTTTAACATTGTCTTTATGTCAAAGTCATTAACTTTTATATGTGTTTTCAGAGAGCTCAAGTATCCTTTACTTGTGTCGAGATGGTTTTGAAGTGTTGTAGCATATTGTTTGGCACCATTTATAAATTGTTTTAACTGTTCTTGTGTGATTCTTTGTGTAATGTGTGCATTGTTATCTGTATTTTGCATACTTTGCTCAATGCGTATTATAAAATATTTTTTTTCTATTAACCCATACCCATAGAAATTGTCGCTTGCAGTTTCTGTGCCAATTTGTTTTTTTATTTCATTAATTGCTTCTATCCTTTTTTCTATTAAACCTACAATGTTCTTGCATTCTAATTGATATTTTTGTGCATCTTGTTGTAATTTTTCTATTTTCTCTTGAATGTCTTTTAGATCTTTTAATTGTATTTGTATGTCTAGCATATTGGCAGTGGTGTCAGGTATTGTTATCAGTTTTGTAGCATTATCTGGATTGATTCTATCAATAATACTCTTGATCTCAGATTTTAGTTGCCCCACGTCAGTTTCTTTTTCTATTAATCCTGCGATATGTGTTGCTATGTTTTTTATATGCTTTTCATATGTGCGTACCTTTACTATGTCTTGCGCTTCTTGAATTTTATTTTTTAATGTTGCTAATTCCGTTTTATCGTAATGTTTATAGCTTTTTTCTATTTGTTTTATTTCATTATTCATTTGATTTATTTGCTTTTGCGATTCATCATACATTCGTTCTATTTGCTTTTGTTTACCATTGAGACCATGAACAATCTGCAAAATTTCACCCTTGGCTTTTTCATTCTCTTCTTTCTCTTTTTCTTTTTGAACGATGCCATTAAGATGTGCTTGAATTGCTCGCAGTAGACAGAGTTCTGCTTCTATTTTAGTTAATACATTTGTTTTGCTGAAATATTTTTTCGCTTGCTCAAGAAGACCATCCAGGTTATTGCTGATGTGTTTTATGTTTGATGCACTGATGTTTTTATATATGTATAGTATTGCAAATATGTTTTTTAATTTTTGAGCATTGTCTGTATTGCTACTATATACTGGTGAACTTATGCTGTTTTGTGTTTGGATAATAAATTGTTGGAATTCATTAATGATATTGTGATCTTTAATGCCGTTAATGATATTGTTTATTGTTTTTGACATACCATTATACTCTATCGTTTGTTCTGCGTCAACCGAGATGTCTTGTATACCAGTTTGGTTGATTAATAGATGTCGTAATTGTATTGTTATGCTTCCGCTTTTTATTTGGTCGTGAATCTCTTTGGTGTATTCACGTTTCTTGGCTTGAATATGTTTATCTTGCTTGTCTTGAATAATGGTGTTGTATTTTTGTACATATTGTGGTGTACCGTTCGTATATTGCTTTGCGCTTGCAATGTCAAGTATAGATATTATAAGGTCTTTACAATTTTCAAATGGTTTAGATTTTAAATATTCAATTATTGCATCTAGGCTGCTACTTCCTGATGATGTTTTTGTATCTTTAAATCTATTGCTTAATGCTTTTTCGATTAGCGTGAACTGATTTTGATTTTTGTTCTCCTGTTGTCCTTTATTAAGCGCTTCTTGTTTCCGTGTTTGAAGTTTTTCCCCAATTACTTTTCCTTGCTGTGCATTTTTGTTTTGAACTGTTGCTTGATGTTGATTTGGTGCTATACTATTGCTTCTTGGCGTTGGTGAGCGACATTCTTTGCTATTATTATATGTGTCGTGATGTTTGCTTTGACATGCATTAAAAGTCGATTGTTTTTGTAGCACACTTTTACCCATACAGAAAACGTTGCACGTCATTGTTATCGAAAATAGAGATGCTGATAATTTTATAATTTTTTTGTTCACGATAACCTCCATTAAGTATATTATTTTTTATTGCATAATTATGCTTATACAATCATTGTAGCATGTTTTTTTTAGTGTGTCAATATATTATCTATACAATAGTTTAATTGTGTTGCAAGTTTTACAAAACAAAAGCGTTTGTATTGCATAATGCATACTCTTGTTGCATTGTGTTGTGTCGGCAAAAATATTGTGGGCGCCGTATTTTTTACAGTATATATACATGCACACCAGTCATTGTATCACATTGAAATCAGAAGTCAATATAAAAAGCGTGGCAATATTCTATTTTGTTATTTTTTTTGTTTTTGCAATCTTGGTTATATACGTGGAGAGCGAGATATATTTGGGAGTATTGGCATGATGAGATTGTTGGTAATTGCGATTCATCTTATGTGTTGTGATTTGTAAAGACGATGTTCTGGTTTTTGTTTGCGATTCTTGTTTTGGTCAGGCTTGTATTCTTGTCTATTGCTTTTGTCGTGGTTTTTTTGGTACAATACAGAGTGTTAACAGTGTACAGATTTTGTCAGTGCAGTTCAAGGTAGGTAGATTAGATACTTTTGTTTCAGATATTTTAGGTACGATTGGTTATAGTTTGGTCCAGGTTAAGATACGTGGTTTAGACGATAAGAAGGTCGTACAGATCATGTTTGAAAGGCTTGATGGCAAATGTGTTACTATATCGGATTGCGAGACGGCAACAAAGGCTTTGTCCAAGAGATTGGACGATGAGAATTTTATAAGAGGGCCATATGATTTGGAGTTGTCTTCTTGTGGCATAGACAGGCCTCTGGTTGGTTGTGATGATTTTGTTAGGTTTTGTGGAAAATATGTGAAGACAAGGTTGTATAATCCTGTCGAAGGAAAAAGAAATATAGATGGCTTCTTGTTGTGTGCAGACGGTGATGGGGTTACGATAGAATACGAAGTTGTTGCGGATGCACCTGGGTTGGGCGATAATGTACATATAGGAAGTGGTAAAAATAAATCCAGAGGAATGGTGAAAAATAAAAAATCTCATCGTGATACATGTTTTGTCAAGAGATGCGTTAGATTGGGATATGGAGATATCAGGAGCGCAAATATAGATGGCTGGAAATGTATTCATAACAGCATTCCTGTAAGCGATAAAGAATGAGATTTATGTGTATAGTATTTTTTGTAAAATTTAATGTGTTTGTGAGTAAAAATGGACAATACTAGAGAGTCTGCCCCATTGGTTTCAAATGAAATATTAGCAGTTATAGATATCGTTGCTAAGGAGAAGGGTATAGATAAGTCTGCAATTATAGAGGCAATTGAAGAATCTATGCTGAGTGTTGCGCAAAATAAATACGGCAGAGATCGTAGGCTATCTGTCAGAATCAATAGGGATACTGGCGAGATAGAAGTGATGTGCGAGATGGTTGTTGTTGATAAAGTAACAAACCATGCAGTTGAAATTGACCAGGACGGTTTAAGGAGAGCAGGTCTTTCTGGCCAGGTTGGCGATCTTGTGTATGAGAAGCTGCCTTCTGTTAATTTTAGCAGGATATCTGCAAGAAATGTTCGGTCTGCAATGATAAATAAGATCACGGCAATCGAGAGAGAAAAACAGAAGAATGACTTCATTGGTCTTGTTGGGCATATTGTTTCTGGAATAGTCAAGAGGCAAAATAGCTCAGAGGTATTGATAGAGATTAATGGTGTCGAGGGGGTTTTGTATCGTACTTCAATGATGCCTCATGAGAATTTCAAAAACGGTGATTATGCAAGAGTTTTGCTTCAGGCCATAAATACAAAACCGGATTTGCCTCTTTTGAAATTATCAAGGACTCACCCGGATTTTTTGAGGAGGCTCTTTGAGCAGGAGGTTCCGGAAATATACGATGGCATAGTGCGCATACATTCCGTTGCGCGCGACCCTGGTAGTAAATCCAAGATAGCTGTTTACGCATCTGATCCTGCTATAGATCCTATAGGAGCCTGTGTTGGAATAAGGGGGTCCAGGGTTCAGTCTATCGTAAGTGAATTGAGGGGTGAGAAGATCGATATCATACTGTGGAATAGCGATTTGGCCATGTTCGTTGTAAATAGCTTTCCAAACATTAATGTTGTGAGGGTTGTATTTGACGAGGATGCAAATGTTGTTGATGTAGTTGTGCCAGATGAGCAATTCAGTAATGCGATAGGCAGAGGCGGTCAGAATGTTAAATTGGCGTCTAAGCTTACCGGATGCAGCATAAATATCATTTCAGAGAGCGATGATATCAAGAATACGTCCCGTGAAAGAGATATCTTGCTGAATTTGTTTATGACATCTCTTGATGTCGATGAGATGGTTGCTAGGTTATTGATAAGAGAAGGATTTGGTAGCTTGGAAGACATTGTAGAAGAGGATCTTGAATATCTTTCTGGTATACCTGGTTTTAACAACGAAATTGCTTGTGAAATCCAAAATAGAGCGCAGGATTATATAAAAAAGATTATGCAGGATCTGTCGGTTTATTGTTCTGAAAATGGTGTAGATTTGGATATCTTAAATTATAAGATGAAGGTTCATGCTCTTGATAAGGTATTGAGATTCGGTAGCGTGAAGTGTCTTAATGACATAGGCGATTTGTCGGCGGATGAGTTGACAGAGATTTCCGGAGGTATCTTGAACAAGAGAGAGTCTGAGGCAATAATAATGGATATCAGGAGCAGGTGGTTTGATTAATTTTTATGGCAATGTGTTTTTGTTGTTGGGTAAAATAAATGGTCGGTAAGAAGACAATATCTTTGGTTACAGATCCAAATGATTCTGTGAAAGGTGGCAGAGATAATAGAGGGTTTGCGGTAGAAGTAAGAAGGAAGCGCAGATCTTCTGGCGACTATAGTTCTTCCAAAAAAATAGACGTACTCACAAATGATGAGGTTAAAATAAGATTGGATGCCCTGCAGAATGCTGCATCTACTTTGTCGGAATCTCGGGGCTCCGATTCTTTTTCTGTTGGTAGAAGTTCTGAAATAGATGATGTTTCTTTGAATTCGAAATCTGTATCTACTCCTTCTGTGGTACACGATGGCTACCTGGATGCCAGCGACGCATCATCTCATTCTGATCGTGAACCAGAGCAAAGCGTTGGCGATTTAAATGCAAAGACATCAGAGCAGTCCGGTGATATGCCTTACGTAAGAAAGGCTGCCTATGCATCGGATAATTCTTCGAAAAATAAAGACAGACAGCCTCGCGTTACATCTTACAGTACTGAAGATGATGTAAATATTCAGTCTAACAAAAAAATGATATACAGCGCCTATTCTGGTCCAAGATCTGGTGTGAAAAAAACTAAATCTGGTCAAGGTTTTTCGAGTGGGCAGTCTCCACGTATTGACGGAAGGGGTTCTCAGAATAGGTCTCCTGGCAGCAACCAGGGTACTGCCGGATCGCCAAGAAAGTTTGCTGATAAACAGGGCAATCGCGGTCCTAATGTTAGATCAAATCCTGGTGGCTACGGAGCAGGGAATGACGTATTGGGGGCTGGCCAATTCACTCCTTACCCTATCGATGGGCCTCTTCCGTTGGATTCCGGTAAGCAGCATGATTCTAGAAGGAGATCGGATAGAGGCATTGATGATTTTCCCGGAAAAAAGTCTAGCGGTAAAAAATTAAGACACAATAAAGGCCAATTCGGAGGAGAAGGCGGTAAGAAGATGTCTAAGATGGCTCTCAACAGAGTGCTGGAGACAGACCTCGAAGAACGCATGAGGTCCGAGGCGGCAGCCAAGAGAGCCCGCAACAAGGCCCGTAATGCAGACAAACCTCGCGAAGTTGTTATGGTTGTGAGAGACGTCCAGATACCAGACTTCATAACTGTCAGCGAGCTTGCTTCTCGTATGGCTGTACAGGGTTCTGAGGTCGTGCGTTACCTCATGAAGACAGGTATGATGGTTACCCTCAACCAGACGATAGACGCAGACATAGCCGAGCTGATTTGTACAGAATTCGGCCACAATGTAAAGCGCGTATCTGTTGATGACGTTGAAACAGAGATCAACGAGATCATAGGCCGCGACTCAGATAAAAATACAGAGACGAGGGCTCCTATCGTTGCCGTCATGGGTCACGTTGACCATGGTAAGACGACATTGCTCGACACGCTCAGAAATACCAGCGTTGCCAGGGGCGAGAGCGGAGGTATTACTCAGCACGTCGCCTCATATCAGGTTGTGGATGGCAAGGGCCGCAAGATAACCTTCATAGATACACCTGGCCACGCAGCCTTCTCGAAGATTCGCGGACGAAGCGCAGTTATTACCGACATTGTAATATTGATAGTCGCAGCCGATGATGGTATTAAGGAGAGTACGATCGAGTCGATCAACTACGCCAAGGCCAACAATATACCTATGGTAGTTGCAATCAACAAGATAGACAAACCAAATATTAACATAGACAAGGTCAAGACTGAACTTATGGCTCAGGAGATATTGCTTGAGGAGTATGGAGGCGATGTGTTGAGCGTCAACATATCTGCCCTCAAGAACCAGAACATCGACCAGCTCATAGATACTGTCATGCTCCAGGCAGAAATGCTCGAGCTTAGGGCCAACCCAAATCGTTCGGCTGTATGTACTGTGCTTGAGTCAAGGGTCGACAGCGGTAAGGGTATCGTTGCTTCCGTTATAGTTCAGAACGGTACACTCAACATCGGAGACACATTTGTGGCCGGTACAACATACGGCAAGGTACGTACAATATATGACGATAAGGGTAATCGCATCAAGAGCGCAGAGCTATCTCAGCCTGTTGAGGTGGTCGGCTTCAACAAGTCTGCCCAACCTGGCGATGTATTCTGTGTCGTCGATACAGAGCAAAAGGCCCGCGAGATAGCTGAGAAGAGGGAGGCGAACCAGAAGAACTCCAAGATGGCTGGAGCGATCAAGACTGTTGAACAGCTGATGCAGAACAAGAAGGACGACGTCTCAAAGCTCAAGATCATAGTCAAGGCCGATGTGTCTGGATCTCTTGAAGCCATAGCAACGATCATAGAAGCAATACAGCATGACGAGGTCCAGAATGTTATAGTGTCTCAGTCGGTTGGTGTCATAAGCGATAGTGATGTTGAGTTCGCAAAGCAATCTGGCGCGATAATCATTGGCTTTAGGGTTGGCGTCATTAACAGTGCCAAGGAATTCGCACGATTAAATAATGTAAAGATCCTGCATAACACGGTCATATACCACATAACCGAAGAGATCAAGAATATCATGAGTGACATGCTTTCACCTATCATCGAGGAGAACTACATTGGCGCAGCTCACGTCAGAAAGATCTTCGAGATCAGCCGCTTCGGTACCATCGCCGGCTGCTACGTGACAGATGGTCTCATATCAAGGAAAGGCGAAACGAGAATCAAGGTCAAGAGAGACGGTAAGGTTGTATTTGAAGGCGGCATCAAGTCCATGAAGCACGAGAAGGACGAAATCCGCGAGGCAAAATACAATCACGAATGCGGTATCTTGGCCGAAGGCTTCAACGGCTTCCTTGTCGATGACATTATTGAATGCTATGAGATAGTGACGAAGAAGAGGAGTGTGTAGGGAGCTCGTTTATATACGTCAATCATCTGTTTTTTGCTGCAGTTAACTGTCTTTTCTGCAGTAATTCCATATGATGTCGCTATAATGTTTGCATTACCACACGCGATATGCTATAATACTAGTAATCATCGTATACAAATAATATAAAATATGACAATCAATAATAAAAACAATGCAAGTAATAAGACGCTCATAAACACAGATACACAATCACGTAATAACTCCCTAACACACAAATACTCCTATAACCCAGAAACAGGTATGCTGGATCCTACATACAATTCTGTCTTCAAGATGCTTATGTCTAATGAGAGGAATAAGGAGTCTACCATATGCTTCCTGAATGTAATATATGATGGCATTATAGTACCTAAGATAAGAGAGATACATTTATTACCTACAGAGATTGATATCAACGATATAGAATCTAAAGCAGCAATTATGGACTTCCATTGTATCGATGATAAATTACAAGAGCATACAATAGAAATGCAGAGAGTACGTGATGGAGATATACTAAAACGTGTTTCGATATACGCATGTAATACCCATGGCAATCAGATCAAAAGAAAAAGACATGGTCAGTATTATAAATCAGATGATAAGATTACAAAGATAGATTATGACAGAGTAACTACTACTCACTCACTGTTAATATCAACAAATAAAATACAAAACCATCCAAACAAATATTTCTCATCAGACATTAGAGTTGATAGATTTGACAGAAACATAGAATTATACAATGATATAATATATACAAGACTAGATCTATCTCTTGTATCAGATACACTAGACAATTGCAGAGATGATAGAGAAAGACTTGGATTTTTAATAAAAATGGTGAATACAATGACAAAGGAACAGTTAGACACATTTGTACATCACAACCCATACGCCAAACCTCTAATCACAGCACTCAACCAAACATCATACACAAGTGATGAGATGCTAGTACTTGAATACGCATTCCTAAAAGAAGCAGCAATAGCAAATGAAATGGATGAGCTGAAGACAAGAGCTGAGACGGCTGAGGCGAGAGCTGATATGGCTGAAAAGAAAGCGAGGGACGAAAGGATATTAATGGTAAAAAGGATGTTGGCAGATGGCATCACGACCGATATTATAGAAAAATATACAGGACTAACAAAGGAAGAAATACTAAAGCTGAGATGATATATGTATAGCTTGAGATATATAAAGCAATGACAAGGGAACAGTTAGGCACATTTGTACATCACAACCCAGACATAGAACCTCTAATCACCGCTCTCAACAGAGCATCATACACAAGCGATGAGATGTTAGTACTTGAATACGCATTCCTAAAAGAAGCAGCAATAGAAAATGAAATGGACGAGTTGAAAACAAGAGCTGAGATGGCTGAGGCTATGGTTGAAGCTGCTGAGGCTATGGTTGAGGATGAGAGAAGGAAAGCAAAGGATGAAAAAATAGCAATGGTAAAAAAGATGTTTGCTAAAGGTTTTGATATAGAAGAGATAGTCGAGTTTAGTGGATTGGGAAAAGAAGAGATATTACAACTGAAATAATGTGTGTAAAATAAAATAATACACAAATGCAACGACGTTGATATAGATATAGTAGTGGCGTTTTATAAGGCAATAAATATGTGTGTATTAGAATTGCAGAAGAATTTATAAAATTAGTTATCTCTGTTGTATACAAATACGGTGATGTAAAAGTCTGCTTTGTTGCGGTTCAAAACCTGCAAAAAACGTGCAAAAATTCCACAAAAACCTGCAGAAAATGTGTTAAAATCTTTCTAGAAATCGCAGAAATGCACATAATTCACGGTATACTTTTAAACCATGTACAGAAAATCGCAAAACAAGCTAAAGGAGTGGGCGCTATCCGATAGACGCAAACCTCTCATATTAAATGGAGCTAGACAGATAGGTAAAACGTGGCTCATGAAATGGCTGGGTGGGGAGTGCTTTAGTGATTGTGTATATTTCAACTTCGACAAGAATCTAAATCTAAAGGCAATATTCGAATCAGACAAGGACGCAAACAGAATTATAGAAAAGTTGTCAATGATAAGAGGTAAGGCGATTGTACCAGGCAAGACGCTAATAATCTTTGACGAAATACAAGAATGCAGTGAAGCACTCAACTCTCTCAAGTATTTTAATGAGGAAGCGAGCCAATATCATGTTATATCTGCCGGAAGTCTTCTTGGCACACTTCTTGCTCAGCCAAAGTCCTATCCGGTTGGGCAGGTTGACATATTGCACCTATACCCAATGGACTTCGAGGAATTTCTGTTGGCTACTGAGCCTGATCTATGGAACGCTTACAATACAATAACATCACCAGAAACTGCTGATACTGCAGCTATATTACATGATAGATTCTCTGAGGCGTATGGGAAATATCTGATGATTGGCGGTATGCCTGAGTGCGTGGATCTGTGGCGACTCAATCGTGATTATAAACTTGTAGATAGGTGCCAGAGTAACATTATAGAGCTATACGAAAACGACTTTTGCAAACATGCGGGCATTGTTAATAGCGGTAAGATATTGACGGTATTCCGTAATATAGTGCCGCAACTGGCCAAGGAAAACAAGAAATTCATCTATGGTGCAATAAGGTCAGGCGCCAGGGGTAGGGACTATGAAGATGCGATCGAGTGGCTTGTGTCGGCCGGCATAGCAGATAAGGTTAATCTGTGTAACAACAACATATACCCGCTGGCTTCATACGACAACATCGGAGCATTCAAGTTGTACATGATGGATGTCGGATTACTTAAACATATGGCCGGGATAGGCAATGATGCCATAGTACTCAACAAGCAGTTTCCATTTATGGGGGCTATGGCTGAGAATTTTGTTTCCCAGCAATTCAAGAATATATTTGAAATAAAACCTCGCTACTTCACCTTTGGTACAAGATACGAAACGGACTTTCTTGTGCAGTATAAAACTGATATAGTTCCAGTCGAGGTAAAATCGGGTGAGTCTGTGAAGTCGAATAGCATGACCAATTACATAAAGCATTACAATCCATATCTAGCAATTCGAGACTGTCCATCATCAAAGCTACAAGCCTAACCATAAACATAACTACCCAATCACAGCTCCAGCTGCGGCATCATA
>CANBDL010000004.1 GCA_947367345.1 uncultured Alphaproteobacteria bacterium
GTATATTTTATATAACTATATTGTGTTGTTTGTATTGTTAAGCTATTTTTTTGTTATAGCTCAATACAACACAATAAAAAATAATCATAATAAATTCGATTGACCTCTACAAAAATATACATTATAATTAACAATAAAACCATAAACCAAGCATATTAATGAAAATTTTAATCAATACGCGTAACTTCATAGGCTCCATACTCTTCAACATATTCTTTTGGACGTATTTCATGATAATTGTTGTAGTTCTTATTCCGTTGTATTGTGTGTTTTCATATAAAACGATGAGAATTATTGCATACAAATCAACAGCAAAAGCAATGCATGTTTTGTTGCGGATTTTTCTTGGAATAAAATATGAGGTCACAGGCCTTGAAAACGTGTCTGGCCAGTGCATTATAGGCGCAAATCACCAATCTATGTGGGAAACCCTTGCTGTACCGGATGCAATTAGTGACACGAAAGACATATCTGTCGTTGTAAAGAAGGAGTTGGGCGATACTCTTTTATTTGGTATTCATATGAAGAATTTAAGAAATATAGCTATAGATAGGTCGAAGCCTGTATTTGCTTTGAAGACTTTATTGTCGTGTGGGTCTGAGGCAAAAAACTCGGGAGATTCTATACTAATATTTGTGACCGGCACAAGGACCCAGGAGCAAGATGGGTCAGGGCATAAGGTTGGTGTGTATGCCCTGTATAAGAATTTAGGTTTACCTGTAGTGCCATGTCGAATAGACTCTGGCAAATGTTGGGGCAAACAATCGTTTTTCAAAAGATGCGGCACTATACACGCGAACTTTATGAAACCAATACAGCCAGGGCTATCACGAGAAGAGTTTGACGAAGTTATGTCAAAAAGTTTCTCTGATATCATTTAATTTTGTTGGATTTGTTGTTGTTTGCTGCATTGTAACGGCTTTACTTGCATCATGGTATGCAGCAACCCACATTTTGCAGGGTTGTTGTTGTAATTGTCTTGAGGCGGGGCATAGTTTCTATCTTGATTTCTGGATAAAAGCATACTGCAGTACGCAATAAATCCTGTTCGCATGGGCCGTTTATAACTAAGCACCTTACATCTATGCATCTGTCGTACAATGCTCCGAGAGTAAGCAGGGTGTGATTGATTGTACCCAGCCTTGTTGATGCAACAACTATCGTAGGAAGAGATGTCTCTGCAGCAAAATCAAGATACGTATAGTTTGGCTCAGTTGACCACGGTACCATAATGCCACCAGCACCTTCTATAACTGTGTCTGAGAGGCCAGCCACATTCCGAACGAGTGCGTCTTTATCAATCTTTGAGTCTGCATTCTGGGCCGCAAGATGAGGAGAGGAGGCCTGGGCAAACACATATTTCTCTGGCATTATGTTGTCTTGGCCAATTATTCCTGCTACAAATTCGCTATCGCGCCCGTCGCATGATCCTGTTTGAATTGGCTTCCAATATTTTTTCTTTGTATGTAGGCAAATCCATGCGGATACAACAGTTTTGCCAACATCAGTATCTGTGCCAGTAACGAAATAATTACACCCCACAGGAGCAGTCCTCATGTGTTTTATTAGCATCGCCCTTCACGTTATCATTGTTTCTTGCAATAAAGTCGTTGGCATATCTTATTAAATCTATGCAGTTTTCCTTCAGAAGAGCCGAAATACTAAAGATCATGTTATCGTTATATTTTCTCAATGAGCTTTTTATATTGTTTATACAGCATGCATCACAGATATCGGTTTTATTAAGAGCTATTATTTCTGTTTTATTGTACAGCTCATGATTATACTTCTTGAGCTCTTCTCTTATAACTAGATAATTCTTTACAGGGTCTTCTAACGACGCATCTAGTATATGTATGATTATGGAACAACGCTCAACGTGAGCTAAAAATCTGTGGCCCAACCCCTTTCCGTAGTGAGCCCCCTCAATTAAGCCTGGTATATCAGCAATCACAACCTCCTTGTCCGTATAAGCCTTAACGACACCCAAGTGAGGAGTCAGGGTTGTAAATTCGTAATTACCTATCTTGGATTTTGAGTTCGTAACACAATTAATAAACGCAGATTTGCCTGCGTTTGGCAGACCAACAAGTCCTATGTCAGCTATGAGTTTAAGCTTAAGCCATACCCACTTCTCTTCCCCTGGTTCTCCTGGTGTTGATTTGATTGGCGCCTGGATTCTGGACGATTTGAAATTTATATTACCAAGCCCGCCTTTGCCGCCTCTCACGAGAAGGACCCTGTCGCCCTCATTTACAAGATCCGCTATTTCAACATCCTTCTCGGAATCGAGAATCTGGGTGCCAACTGGTACCGACAGTACGATATCATCACCTGATTTCCCGGTACGATTTTGACCGGCTCCCCCCATACCGTTCTTGGCCGTAAAATGCTGCTGATACCTGTAATCTATAAGTGTATTGAGGTTTGACGCCGCAACTGCATATATATTTCCACCAGCACCGCCATTGCCTCCGTCAGGTCCGCCGAATTCTATAAACTTCTCGCGACGGAAGCTTGAGCAACCATTGCCGCCATCTCCTGCTTTGATATATATTTTTGCTTCATCTAAAAATTTCATTTCGTCACCATATCAATACGCCGACAATAAATAATTTTGTTGTAACTGCAATATTTTAACACATATGTTAGCAGGAATCACAACGAGAGAAACCTTGTGTCTGTATTGTGGCCGGAATAGCTGCACGCGCATTGATAAACATTTGAAAAATTTAATCTAGAAAACTATAGGAGTAAATAAAAATCAACAAAATCGCCATCAAATTTAATGAATACATAGATAATACATGATGACGATTTGGTGAATTTTTATTAATTTATTAGTTTAGTTGTAATTGTATATGGTCATTGCTATACTGTCTCATGTCTCCTGTTGCGCTGTTATTAACTTTCTTGGTTGTGATGCATTTGTTTTCGCCGCATGATGTATTTGGAGAAATTGTTTCTTTGTTTTCGTTAAACCTGTAGCTACAATCAACTGTTAAGACGTTTACGCTTGCGGCAAGAGCAATTTTGTATACCAGTTTCATCTTCAACTCCTTTAAAAAATAATCTAACTACTCTTATATACTATAACAAAGTATAACTAATGTCAATACTTACTAATATTTATTTATAAATAATATAAGTATTTTTTAATTGTTACAATATTTCAAGACTACTCGTGTTTGCGATCCATCCGTATACAAGAAGCCATCATCAAAAGAGATGTTGTGGGTATTGCCAGCTTCGTCTCGATACTGTAGAAATTCTTTTACTTGGGCAATTAGATTCTGATGCTTGTCAAGTATTTCAAGATTACCGTTATCCGTCTTTGTTGTAATGGAAGATGCATTGCAATTGCAGACAACTTCTTCGTTTAGAAAAACAATTAGCTCCATAGTTTACTCCAAAAAAAATTAGAAATCCAGCAGATTGTAGAATCGTGATGGTTGAAGATTCTTCAAGACATCGTCGTACAGTTTATAAAAATTTCTGCGAGATTTAATTTTTAAATACCAAGTTTTTAAATCGTATAGACTGGACCATTGTATATATCCGAAGTAATCAATTGTTGAAAGAAAAGATGCCGCTAAAATGTCGGCCATAGAAATAGATCCGTTAACAATATAGCCGTTATTCTTGTCTATCATATGCGTCATTTTGGATATGTTAATATGTAATATATCTAATACTCTATTTATTTTAATTGTATCTACGCTTTTTTTGTGCACAAATACTGCATGTAGTCTTTCTTCTACTATCTGTTTGCATAGAAGAGATATATTGTCTTCTACCCAGTCGCAGGATTGCAATACATCTAATCTCGCTTGCAAGTCCTTGGGAAATAAAGTATTTTTGCAGTATTTAATGTTAAGATACTCAATAATAGCACTGCGACCCTCAATAGATCTATGTCCATCGAATATAGTAGGGTAGTTATGTATTTTGCAGAACGCTGAGCATTCCTTACTCATGTTCCATGGAGTTTGATGGGAAATATCAAAATCCACAGAGTTTTCTTCCATTAAGAACCTAATAGTTCTTGAGTAGCCGCAAAACATATAGTAGTACAGTATGCAATTCATAGCAATCTATTATCAATTTTGCATAATATCTTTTTCTTTTTCGGACAGCATCTCATCTATTTTTGCAACATAATGCTTTGTGTATTCTTCGATTTTATCACTCAGCTTATGCATATCGTCTTTACCTATATCTCCGTTTTTCTCCATATTTTTTATGCTATTCATGCCATCTTTTCTAACGTTTCTGATTGCTATCTTAGAATCCTCAGCATAGCGTGCAACCATCTTGACAAGTTCCTGGCGTCTTTCTGATGACAAGGGCGGTACAGGCACTCTTATAGAATTGCCTTCTGTCATTGGATTAAACCCACCACCGCATTCCTTGATTGCTTTCTCAACAGCTTTGACATTTGATACGTCCCATACATTAACGGACAACATTCTGGGGTCAACAACTGATACTGATGCTACCTGAGTTATAGATACCATAGAGCCGTAGACATCAACTTTAATTGGCTCCAATATACCGATATTTGCTCTGCCTGCCCGTACGCCAGACAACTCTTTCGCGAACGCGTCAACTGTGGCTTGCATTTTGTGTTTTGTTTTGTCAAGTACGCTATCCATAAAAAACCACGATCAAAGTAACAATGTTATTATATCACAGAAACAATGTTATGTGAGGTACTTGTATTTAGTTGCATTGCTTTGTATGGTATTTTCAAATTGATTGGCGAAAACAAACAATAAAACTTGGTTGAAGAACGTGTTTGCAGGTTCTTGTTAAATAAAACCTCCAATCTTTTCCTTTACATTTTGAATGTATTCTCTAGAGTATATTATTCTTAGAATATCGGAAATTGAGTTTTTGCCCATAATTGACAGCCAGAACATACGCCTTGCAATTATCAAAAATAATGGGCTGAGTGCCAATGAGATTGCCGTAACGCATATGATAAGTTTTCTGCTATCGTGGTTAATTATTTGAACAGAAATAGCCTTCTCGGATAATATAAACGAAAATTCGCCTAGTTGAGCGAGTATTATTCCTAGACCAACGGATTTCGCAAGCTTTATTCGGAACATCATGAATAATAGTGTATTAATAACGATTTTGCATGATGTCAGTAGTATAAGAGTAGATATTACAAGGAAAAAATGTTTATATAGGTATTTCAAGTCAAACATCATTCCGACCGATATGAAAAATACCATGAGCAAAATACTTTGTATCGGTACTATTGTTTCTATGATGGCATGCCTGTCTTTTATTATATTTCCTATCAAAAGCCCAACCAAAAATGCGCCATAAGCTTCAGACAGACCTATCTTGGTAACTAGAAACGCTGATATAAAACAGAGGGATAGCGCTATAACGGGTGTCAATTCCTGGTTACTTGAAAAATAAGCTCCGGAAAAAGTAATCTTCTTGTTGCTGCTTAGATATTTCATTATTGCTGCAATTATGATGATAGCAGATGATACAACTGTAACCATTTTCCAGTTAAACTGCGGGGTTCCGTTTTTGAAGCTGTCCATGATAAGCATCATTGGCACAACAGCTATGTCCTGTGATATCAGAATTCCCATCGTGATGTGTCCAATATCAGTCTTTGATTCGTTCATAGAATCTAATATTTTTACTATTGCAGCAGTAGAAGAAAGCGATGCTATAAAAGCATATAGTAACGAAACGCCTGTATTTACTCCTGATATCTTTGTAAATAATATTGCAAGACATGAATTTAACGTAACCTGCAGAACGGTAAATGCAGTTGGGATTTTCCACATCGCCATAAAAGATTTTACATTCAAATCAAGCCCTATGACAAACATCAAAAGAAGTATGCCGAGTTCAGAGTAGAACGCCACTTGATCCTCAGATGTTATGAATCTAAGTACGTTTGGGCCAACCAGTACTCCGGCCATAATATACCCTATCAAAACAGGCTGTCTAGCTCTGTTAAGCAAAATTCCTGATATGGCAGCTATCACAAGGACTACTGTCAGATGTGTGAAGATGTATGATTCGTTCATAGCTTTATTGTATCATATAACTATGATAAAAATTGACACAAAAAACATAGTATCTGAAATCAAGGAGAGGCTGCAGCTTTCCAGCGTGGTGTCCATGGATACAAGGTTGGTCAAAAGGGGCTCCCAGTATGTTGGGTCTTGTCCTCTTCATCAGGAAAAAACAGCATCATTCTTTGTAAATGACAGTATTGGATCGTATTTCTGCTTTGGGTGTAGAGAATTTGGCGATGTAGTACAGTATATTATTAAAAAACGTAATGTAAATTTTAGTCAAGCTATAGATATACTTGCAGAAATGGCCGGTATACAAAAACAAGATATACGGAAAAATAGCATCAAGCATCGTCAATTAGATATGCTTAATATTGCGTCAGAATTCTACAAAGAACAGCTCATGCACAACGACAAAATATTGGAATACTGCAAATCACGTAATATAGATATGAGATCTATAGAGACATTTTGCATAGGATATTCTGGCAACTTTCCCGAATTATTAGAAAAAATCAAAGCAAGCGGGTATTCTCAAAATGAAATCAGGGATCTGGGTCTTGAAAAATTTAAAAATAGGTTGATATTTCCAATTACAAATAAATCAGGTAATGTGATTGGTTTTGGCGCAAGAACCTTGGACGACAATGTTGTCCCAAAGTATATAAACTCGAATGATTCTGATATATTTCACAAGCAAAATATATTATACGGATATAATGTAGCAGCACGGAATGTTAATAAAACAAATGGATTTATTGTTGTAGAGGGGTATATTGATGTTATAGCTATGCATCAGTACGGATTCAATACATCAATTGCATCGATGGGTACCAGCTTTGGTCAAAAGCATTTGCAGAATGTGTGGCAGTATTGCGACAATTGCATCTTGTGTTTTGACGGAGACCTTGCTGGCATGAAGGCTTCAATAAGGGCGTCCTTTCTTTGTATAGAGCACGTAAAGCCAGGGAAGAATATTAAGATTTGTTGTATGCCGGACGGAGAAGACCCGGCATCGCTTCTGTATAGTAAAGGCCCAGAAAAGATGCGAGAAATTCTTGATGCATCTAGCTATTTGTCAGATTTTATATGGAATTATTACTCTGATTTGTATAGTAAAATAACTGTTAAAACTCCTGAAGCCATAGCAATGTGGAAAAGAGAAATTTACGACATGATTGATCGCATACAGGATAAAAACGTTCAGAGTATATACAAATCTGAATTCAAGGAAAGAATTTATAAACTAACAAATCCATGGTCAAATACAGATAAGCATAAAAATAACAAAAGTATAGATACTGTTGTAAGTATATCAAATATACGCTTGATTTATGAGTGTGTTTTGTTGTATTATGTCAGGGAATATGGTAACCGTCTGGATGCTTTTATAGAAAGACTGCAAGAAATACAGTTCAAATCGGATCTTACCCAGAATGCATGTTATTCCATATTAGATTGCGATTTTGATTCTTATGATTTTGATGAGGTCGAAAGAATAGCTAAGCGATATCATGATTTTGGTTCTAAGGATGAATCAAATATAGAGAGCTTTATTTCTGAAATATTTGCATCGCTTCTAGATGACAAATATGATATTGAGTGCATAGAGAGAAATGCCAAGAATGTATTTCTGGTCAAGAGAGATAGTAGTGATTGGGATAGGCTGAGGAGCCTGAAAAAACAAAAAATAAAACAGTGAGTTGTTATGGCAAAAAATAAAAAAAATACAAGAATTCCAGAAAATTCTGTCGGTGGTGCGCAATTCGATATTCTGACGGATGATAGCAATGTATTGAATATACTAAAAAATGGCAAAGCAAGAGGTTATATAACATATGAAGAAATAAACAATGCAATGCCAACATCAAAGTACGATTCAAATGAAGTAGTGATTGTGATGGAGGCTCTAGAGAAGAACAACGTCAAAATCATAAATCACGAAGACATAGATGCTGAAGAAGAGATTGGCAATTCTGGTATTTGGGATATAGATAATGACAGTAGCGAATCTGACGACAGGGATATAAATAAGGGCACAGATATCTCGGGAGGAGCAAGCGAAGATCCGGTAAAGATGTACCTCAGGGAGATGAGCAATGTTGTTCTTCTCTCAAAAGATGATGAGGTAGAACTGGCAAAGAGAATAGAGAAGGCTAAGACAAGTATAGTGTCATGTCTTTGTGCTAGCAATATAACAAATCTTACAATACAATCTATACGATCGAAACTTGTAGACAACATAATTTTATTATGTGATGTTATAGTTGTAAATGATGCTGGCGACATAAGTGTAGATGATTATGATCAAGACTATGTAAAAGATTCAGATATACAAGATGACGATCAAGAAGTATGCAATAATGATGTGATTCGAAAAAAGACTACGTCTCTTATGGGAAAACATATTAAGAACTACGACAAATTGTACAAAATGCAAGAGGAGTCTGGTTTTGATTTGAAATCACTAGAAGATAACCAGAAATACAGAAAGCTTCTTGATTCTATGGTTGAAAACTTTATGGCTATAGGATTTAATAACAAGACAGTCAACGAAATGATCCAGTCTCACCTAAGTGCCATAGGAACAATTCCATCAATAGAACGCAAAATAGCAGCGCAATGCGATGCTCTTGGTATTGACAGGAAAAATGTGACGCCATATTTTTTGCAGCAAAACTATAATGATGAGTGGCTTCAGTCAATTAAACAGAATGAATCTATGAATAAACTCTATTCTCTTAATACACAATATTTTGATGCATTGATAGAAAATACCAGATACTATGAGCAAAAAACTGGGTTGCCATTTGTTGTTTTTAGGGGCCTTATACAGAATATGAACAAGTGGCAGGCAGAAGAGGAGAGCGCCAAGAGAGCAATGGTTGAGGCAAACCTTAGGTTAGTCATCTCGATAGCAAAGCGATATACAAATAGAGGGCTTCAATTCCTGGATCTTATACAGGAGGGAAATATAGGTCTCATGAAGTCTGTAGATAAATTTGAGTATAAGAGGGGGTATAAATTCTCAACATATGCAACATGGTGGATTAGGCAGGCCATAACAAGAGCTATTGCGGATCAAGCAAGAACAATACGTGTTCCTGTTCATATGATAGAAACAATTAACAAGCTTATGCGTGTCTCTAAGCAGCTTATGAGCGATTATGGTAGGGAGCCGACTCATGAAGAAATTGCCGATAAAATTGGTTTATCTGTTGAGAAAGTTAAGAGAATCATAAGAGTTGCAAAAGATCCTATCAGCTTAGAAAGCCCAATTGGAGACGAAGGGGATAGTCACTTGGGAGACTTTATTGAGGACAAAAACGTATTAACTCCTGCAGAATCTGCTGTACGTACAGATCTATTGAAGGCAACATCTCAAATCCTTAGTACGTTAAGCGGAAGAGAAGAGAAGGTATTGCGCATGAGATTTGGTATAGGAATTCATACAGACTATACTCTTGAGGAGGTTGGTCAGCAGTTAAATGTTACTCGTGAACGTATTAGGCAAATAGAGGCCAAGGCAATTAGAAAGCTAAAACATCCTACGAGGGCTCGTCGCCTAAGATCATTTCTCAACAATTAATTCAATTATTTTTTTATTTCTGTTGAGGACTTCTGGCAAAAAAGGTTTTGCAAAGTTTTTTGGCTTAGCAGACCCGGAAAACAAGATCAGTAATTGTGTAACCATAATTGTCGAGTGAGGAATTATATTTGTAGCAGGTTAACATATACTGTATGTATGTTTTGTTCCCACTGTTGACAATTATGTTTATCTATGGATAAACACCGAATAAGTTTTGTGTCTCAATATATCCCTTGTATTTCTTGCCCGAATGCGTAAATTCTATACGGCACATATATGGATTCGTCTTAACAACATGTACGATTGTATATTTTTGAATACGGCATAGCGTCTTGGATTTTGCATTTAGCTTTGTGTAAACCAAGCCGTCTTCGCGACACATTGCATACTGATTGCGAGTCGAGATTAGCGACACATGTATCCATGATTTTTCGCCGTAGAAATCAACAACAAGTCGCCAGTTTTCATGTGAATCAACCACGAGTAGTGGCGTATTTTTTAGTGAATATCGAAACAATATATCGTATTCTGTTCCTGGACCGCATCTTGTTACTGCATCTGAGGATTTTGTTGTTGCAAAGTATTGCTTCGGACGCTTGTCATGTCTTTGGGAAATGTGCGCGCATTGCCTTGAAGAATCTTTTTTGCAAAAAATCCTAAATACAAGAAATGTTGTTGCGAATAATATTATAATAAATGTGAATGCATGTTTTATTTTATATTTCACCGCAGTATATACCCATATTTTTAGCAAAACTTACAATTTCGTCATCTGGCCTTAACAGTTTTTTCTTTGTTACATCGTCATGGAAGATGTCTATAGCATTAAGATTGCCAGATTTCATGTATAACATTTTGTTTGTCTTTCCTTCCATAAGCATTTCAACGGCTTTTGCCCCGTATGCAGCACCCATTATTCTATCGTCTATTGATGTTATACCGCCTCTCTGTGTATGCCCAAGAGATATATGCTTGGCGTCATATCCGTGAGAAACCAATTTATCTGCTAATACTTTGCCTACACCATTGTAAGTATGGTGTGTGTATTCTTTACTTAACTTCGTTGCGTTTATATTATGCTTAAGACCGTCAAGCTCAACTGCTTCAGCCACAATTATTATACAATGATTTTTTACTCCGTCGTAGCATGATTTTATTTTTTTTAAAATAGCTTCAAAATTGTGTGTGAATTCGTTGACCAGGATTATGTCTGAACCAGAGGCAATGCCGGAATACATGGCGAGAAAACCAGCATCTCGGCCCATAACTTCTACAACGGCAATCCTTTCGTGAGATGCTATCGTAGACCTGATTCTCTCTAGGTTTTCTACTATGCTATCCAAGGCAGTCTTGAACCCGATTGAGAAGTCTGTCATAAAAATATCGTTGTCTATCGTTTTTGGTATGGCTACGATCTTCATCTTGTCTTTGTTGTGCGATAGCATCTCTCTTGCTATCCTCATGCTTCCATCGCCACCGATATATATCAGCCCATCCAGACTGTTTGATTCATAGTTTGAAAGTATTTTCTCGTATATATCGCTAGGCGACATACCTTCGTTAAGTAGTTTGTGAATATAAACGTTGTTGGTACGCAAGATTGTACCTGACCTGGACAAGAGTGTTTCATCGCATACCTTGTCATCCATGATGATATAGTTGTTGTCTATCAGCCCCTTGATTCCGTCATTAAAGCCTATCAGCGCGATATCTTTGTTTTTAGCTGTTTTGTATGCACCGTATATTACAGAATTGAGCCCGGAGCAATCGCCTCCGAGAGTAACTATACCAAGTCTCACAGTCAAATACCAGTAGTGTTAGTAATATTGCAAGTAGATTGTAGCATGTTGAGGTTCGTGGGACAAATTTTGTATCAACAAAATAGTTCTTTCAAATGCGATAATGTGTTTTATGTCTCGTTATTACTATATTACGTTTATAGTTATTCCTTATTATTCGCCAAGTTTTATCAGTTTTGATACTATATTGTTCATTTGTTCATAGTTTTTTATATTTATTGTGATTACAGCTCCATGCTTGAGGAATCTAAGACGTGTTTGCGCGTTAAGTGCCGTAGATATTCTGTTTGTTAAATCTTCTACATCTGAGTCTACTTCTCTGAAGACATCTCCATCTTCGTCGTCTTCTCCGTTGCAGCCTAATTCATCATTGGCGATATTAGTAGCAGATAGATCGGATTTTTTTATTTCTTTGACTGATTCCTCTATTTGCCTTACGCTCCATCCTTCTTCTATCGCTGCCTTCGCCAATTCTTCGGCGCAATCGACTCCTACTAATGCTCTGGCATGACCGGACGATAATTTTCCTTCTTTGACGAATTGTATTACTGAATCAGGGAGATTTAGAAGCCTCAATGCATTTGATATATAAACTCTGCTCTTGCCAACAAGTTTTGCTAGATGGTCTTGAGTATAATTTCCATTTTGCATAATTTCTTGTATTGCGTATGCTTCTTCGATTGGGTTGAGGTCGGATCTTTGTATATTTTCTATTAATGCCATTGGCAACACATTGTCGTCTCGGCATTCTATGATTCTAACAGGCACATGGTGAAGGCCAGCCATCTTTGCGGCGCGCCACCTCCTTTCTCCTGCGACTATACTGTAGTTGTTCCCATACTTTTTTACAACTATTGGTTGTATAATACCATAGTACTTAATTGATTCTGCTAGCTCATTTATTTTGTCTTGATTGAAGTCTTTGCGTGGTTGATGTGAATTTGGTATGAGTCTCCCTGTCTCTATATTAATAATACTGTGGTCTGCTACTTTTTGGCCTTGTCGGACTTCCGAGCTACCACTATTTTTGGCATTGATGTCGCCATTAGTAATATCGTTGTTTGAAAGTAGGGCGTCTAACCCTCTGCCTAATTTCTTTTCCATTTAAAATCCTTGTCTCTATGTAAAAATTCTTTTGCCAGCTCCATATATGCACACGATCCCGCGCATTTTATATCGTGTATTAGGACTGGTTTACCAAATGATGGGGCTTCAGATATTTTCACGTTTCTAGGTATTACCGTTTTAAAAACCTTGTCTCCTATGTGGTTTCTAACGTCTCTTTCAACAGAGAGACACAGAGCGTTTCTCTTGTCGAACATTGTTAGTAGCACTCCAAATAATGTCAGATTTGGATTAAGAGACGTTTTTATTCTTGATATTGATCCAAATAAATAGCTTAGACCCTCTAATGCGTAGTATTCGCATTGAAGAGGTATAATTACACCGTCAGATGCTACAAGGGAGTTGAGGCTCAATATCCCCATAGAAGGCGGGGAGTCTATAAATATGTAATCAAAAAAATCCCTATATGGTTCTAGAGCGTTGCGCAATATTGATTCCCTGTGAGGAGTATTTACAAGCTCAACCTCTGCTCCTATAAGATTTATTTCTGAGGGTATTATTGTTAGTCCTGGTATTTGAGTTTTTTGCAAAACTTCTGAAACTTGAAGTTGCTGTGTTAGGAGGCTATAGCTTGTTCCAATATTTTCGGTGGAGTATATTCCAACTCCAGTTGTGGAGTTACTTTGTGGGTCGAAATCAACCAGAAGTACTTTTTTGCCCACGGCCGCTAACGCTGTAGAAAGATTCACAGATGTAGTTGTCTTGCCGACACCGCCTTTTTGATTTGATATTGATATTACGACGGCCATTGTGTTATGAAATTCTACTCAATATGTATACATTTTAACACAAAGAATGGATTATGAGCACGCATTTTGGAGCATAATTTTGTATGTATTGTAAACCAGAAAGATAATGATTACGGCACAGATTATACTATAGATGAAAAATATGAAAAGACTATCATATGGATAATTTAATATATGAAAAACAATACAAGAGTATAAACGAGAAGAAGGCAAATGCCAAGAATGAGGCAATGCCTTAGCCCTGCAAAGATTGTTTCTGATGTTTTAGCTCGCGAAGTTTTTGTATTTCTTGTTGAACTTGCTAACTCTGCCATTGTCTACGATGACTTGCTTTTCGCCTGTCCATGCGTGATGACAAGTTGGATCTATGTATACATTTATTTCTTCGCCTGGTCTACCGTATACAGATCTTGTTTCTATTCTTTCTCCATTTGTTAAAACAACTGTGATTGGATGATAATCTGGATGAATACCCTTTTTCATATTAGCACCATAATAAATTAAGCAACAAAGCGTCTAAAATACTGATACATTTTACCACATAGAATCTATTTGTATCAAGTTTGTGATATCGAAAGGAGGCATGTGACAATATGGTTCATGCAAAATTATAAAATAATTATGAGCAGTATTTGTAAATAAATGCCTTTGATATAGCATTGTATTCGTTAATTACACTATCTATACATTCCAGAGATATATTGTTGTGGTTGCATTTTGATAGTAGATTCTCTATTACTCTCCATATGTCGTTGAATTTTATTTGGCCAGATAGAAATGCATTTACAGCATAATCGTTTGCTGAATTTAGCGCAATGGTTTTGTCGTTTTTGTAGGCTTCTTTCGCGATGTCTATCGATCTTTTTTGCCAAGGCTTCATGTCATAAAAATCTAAACGCGATATGTCTGCTAGGTTTAAATGTTTTGTTGTATTTTGTTGGGATAAATATGGATATGTGAGTGAGTATGATATTGGAATTGACATATCTGGGTTATACATTGATGCTATTTGTCCTTTGTTTTTTAGCGTTACAATTGCATGTATTATTGACTGAGGGTGTATTAATGTATTAATTGCATCTATGTTGAAGTCAAACAATATTGCTGCTTCAAGTATTTCTATTGCTTTGTTCATCATTGTAGAGCAGTCTATGGTAATTTTTTTGCCCATCTTCCATGTTGGATGTTGCAGAGCTTCTGAAATAGTTATTGTGCTAAGATCTTTTTCATCAAGATTGCGTAAGCCTCCTCCCGAAGCAGTTATTGTTAGATTCTGTACTGAATCTAAATTTGTACATTTTAGACATTGGAATAGCGAGCTATGCTCAGAGTCTACCGGTATTATTTCTGTGTTGTATTTTTGCGCCTCTGATATTAAGAGTTTTCCGAGAGTTATTATCGCTTCTTTTGAAGATATTGCCAAGCGTTTTGTGTATTTCAATGCTTCGTAAGTATACAGATATGATTTTGGGGATATTATTGACATGCAGCATATATCTGTTCTTATTCGTGATATTTCAGTTATATTATCATGCGGAATTACATTGACTGATTTATTATTTGCGAAGTAGTCTTTTATTGTTTTGTAGCTCTCTGGACATGCTACTCCGATATACTCAACATTTGCAGCCTCAGCCTGAGATATGGCAAGTTTGTGGTTCTTGTTGCATGTTATGGCTGATATTTTATAGCCGAGGTTCATTGCGATGTTAAATGTTTTTTCGCCAACTGATCCCGTTGAACCGAATATTGATATTGTTTTACTTGGGGAGACTGTGTTTTTTATATTTGGCGTCATTGTGTTTGTGTCTCTATTTTCTTTTGTTCAGTATGTATTATCTATCAATAACTTGTGGATCCGAATCCACCTTCACCTCTTATTGTTTCGGTCATATCGTTAATACCACATTCTGCAAATGTTGCTTTAGAATATTTCATGATTATCATCTGGGCTATTCGCATGCCGCTTGTAATTGTGAAAGATTTCTTAGATATATTATGCAGTATTACTTTGAGCTCTCCTCTGTAGTCTGAATCTATGATGCCGGGTGAGTTTGGCACTATTATTCCGTGGTTCAGGGACAATCCAGATCTTGAGCAAATAGCTCCGTAATATCCATCTGGTATCTCGATTATTAGTTTTGTGCTGATAAGAACTATATCAGATGGATTGATAATAACATCTTCGTCTGTGCAAGAATACAGGTCTAGGCCGGCAGATTGTTCTGTTCCGTATGTAGGTATTCTTGATGAATCTGATAATTTGTAAACTTTAATTTCCATATTTATCCTGCAATTTTTGAATTATATCTTTGTCATTCAGAAGTATTTGATTTCCTGGGCGCGTTAAAATATTTGTTATGTCATTAAGATCTGATTTTGGATTTTCGATAATATTTATTATATTTGACTTCGCATCATCGTACTTCTTGTTGTATAGATTTAATTCAAGTTCTATAAATTGTTTCTCAATATTACAGTCTGGGTAGCTTCCTATTATTTCCCATGTTTCGTCTGTTGAGAGTTTAAATTTTATGAGATACTTAGCTATTTTTCTTGTTATTCCAGACTTACCAGAGTATTTTATGACGTTAATAATTTTTTGTCTGTCGTAATTCTCTCCTACTTTTTCTAGGAATAAGTAGGATGCGGATACCGATTTATATGCGTATGACAAGAGATATTGTTCAATTTCATCTTGTGTCATGTTGCGGTTGTGTAAGAATGATGACAGAACATCGCTATAATACTTGTCAATGTAGTTATGGCTAAAGTGAGACTTGTATTTCTCGATATTGCTTGGAGAGTTCTCATGCATTATGCAGTAATGTTTCATGATTTCTATTATTTCATTTTCAAGGTTTTGGATGTAGTCTTTGCAATTATCTAGCGCATAGCGTAATTCGTTGTATGCAAGTTCGTACTCAGATTCTTTCGCAAATTCGTGGATTCGATATTTTATTATGAATACATCAATGCATGGGTTATTTGTGAGGGGCAACTTGTTTATATTTTTGCAATTTTTAACGTACAAGGCGTCATCTACGAATTTAATGTTTAATTTCATGTAAGGTATATCTTCATCTGAAGCTAGTATCAGGTACGATATGGTTTGAAGTATTGATGATTCCTTATCTCCCTTGATTCTTCTAAATATCAGTCCGAACAAAGATAAAAACCAAGATATGATATGCAAAAACAAAACAACAATTAGAAGTATTGCTAGTATTTTAAATGTGTGAATAACAAATGTGTTTGTATTGTTGTATACAATTGAAACTGTTACTACATCATTTCTCATCCATATATCCATAGCAAGAAGCGTAAATATCAGGAGAGTCATCCACAACAGTTTATCGATTGTCTTCATGATGATGCATGTGTAATGTGTACAGTTAAATTATATACATGTTTGAAGAGTGTATCAAGATATTGTTATGTCGTCAGGGCTATTTTTATTCTGAAAACACTAATACGCTCTAGAATGTTTATCTATCTTTATGGTAAAATATCAGAGTATTGGGAAATAGTTTAATGGTAGAACAACCGGCTCTGGACCGGTCAATCTAGGTTCGAATCCTGGTTTCCCAGCCATTATCCAGCTGAGGCATTGGCGTATTGCATGGCTTAATTGGTCAGAGTAGGAATACAGCAGCCGGAGTTGTGTCGTGCGGGTTTTGCTTATGCTGGGCCAGTTATTCAAATAAATGTTTCGATCTTATGAAAGATATTCACTGCGATTCTTGGGATGATTATAAACTCTCCGTCAAAGAGAGGGTTGTGTCAGATAAGATACCTGTGCGTCACGATAATCTCAGTATTGTATCGAAAAAATTAGGAAACTGCCAAAAAGATAAAGTATTGTGTAGTTCAGAACAAGAGAATCCCAGATTTGAAATAATAAAAAGCACCAAGCACTGTCTTTCGTCTCCAAGTCGTAGAGAGTTACGATCAGTCAGTTGCAGAATGGTTTTGGATCTACATTGCCATAAGCTTGATAGTTTACATGATACTCTATTGAATTTTTGCGTCAAGTGCTCATTAAAAAAAGAAAAGGTGTTAATGATAATAACCGGCAAAGGATCTGGTATTATCAGACAAGCAACCGAAGAATGGTTGAACAATAATCCATCGGTAATAATGAAATATAGTAGAATACATGATTCAAGTGGTGGCTATGGAAGTTTTTATGTTTGGATCAGGCGTAAGGGAATAATGTTGTATAATTAATCTGTATTATCTATAAGTCGATAATAAGAGGTATACTTTGTTCTTTGTTGGAAAAGCAAAATATTATGCAAAAGCAGTATATAGTTGTTGTTTACTGATTTTGTCTATGGCTCATTTTGCATTTTGGGTATCTGCAGAGAAGAATAAATATGTTGTATCTATATTTATGGCTTTATTGGTGTTGTCTGCTTATTTTATACTTCTGTTTGCCGTCAAAATAACAACAGACAAAAACTCGGAGAATTATTTGTACAAGTTCCTTCAGATGTCTGTTATAACTGATTACAATAGGATTCATGAAAGACAAATTGATCAGCTTATAGATTCTGTAATAGAGTGCACCAATAGTAATCGTAGGTATTTTCTCGTGCGTAACGGGTGTATTGTTCCTTGTTGTGTTATGCTGCTAGAGATCATGGCTATAATGATAGTTAATACGCCTTCTACTTTTCTATTGTTTGTTTCATCTTCGATGTTTATAATTATATTGACTGTTCTTGTGGCGATGATTATTGGGGTAAAAAATAATGTTGCGCAAATATCTGTTTATAATTTTTCTCGTACTTTAATTAGATGTGCCAGGGGAATAAAATTATACGACGCATACGGATTTGCCAAAAGAAAAATCGAAGAAATGATGACGGACAATATTATGAATATATCAAGAAAGTATAGAAAAACAATTGTTGTATCAGTATTGATTTATGTCTGTTTATCTATTTTGGTTGCAGCGACTTTGTTGTGTTGCCAAGATATTTTTGTACGAGTTCGTGAATATGAAGGTTTATTCTGTGTTGGTACAGTGTTAGTTGCAGTAATCTTTGTCTCTTATTTGTGTATAAGGGGCGGCAATAAACTTGTTGATTTTCAAAAGATTCTAGATAACAAAGTGATATACATTGATCAAAATAACTACTATGACGTGTCTCAGATTGACGAGATATTTATTACATTCAATGACGTTACTTTGTTTGATAGAGATGGCGTTGCAGTTATAGATAATTTGTCATTTTCAATAGATGATCGTGATTTTGTTGTTGTTGTCGGTGAGGGGTCTATTCATGCCAAATACATATATGACCTGATATTTAAAAATTATGAATGCAATGAAGGAGTGATATACATAGGAGGAGTGAGGTCTACAAGTCTACCTGTATCCACAATTTCTTCTGCAATTGGGTATTTTGATGAGGATTTCTGTCTGATATTTGGGACGGTTTTGGATAATATAGGTATGGGATACGACTGGAGCGGTAACGACATATTTGCTGCAGAGGCCGCATGCTTGTATGAAGATGAATTAAGCATGCATGTTTTTGATGTGGAAGGTAATATTGCAATTAACCAAAGTATAAAGATAAAAATACAGATTGCTAGAATGATGCTGCATAAGTATAAGGCGATAATAGTTAATACTCCAAGCAGCTACGAAAACAAAGAAAACGAAGCTATTTTCTACAATTTTGTTAAAGGCATTATGCAGCACAAAACTGTCATACTATCTACGTCAAACTTGAATTTTATAATGTATTCCAATAAGGTTCTTTATTTTGGCAAGAACTCGTATTGTTTTGGGGCTCATAGTGAGATACTACATAATTGCGATTATATGAATTTTTTGAAAATGAGTGATTATAATGTTTCCATGAGCAATGAAGACAATATTGTAGCAGATTCACAGGATAGCTTGGAAACGTGATCTGGTGTTTCGGTAATTGTGGCGATAATTGTTCATAATATACGGTTGTAATATCAACAAAAACTACCTCGCCTAACTGCAACATTAACGCATACATCAGCTATTATTTATCGCCTCAACATCTTCCCTCGTAAGCCCAGTACCCTGTACTACTTGTTCAATAGATAAACCCATGGAAAGAAAGTTTTTAGCTGTTTCTATTGCCTTCTTTTTTGCTCCTTCCTCTCTTCCAATCTCAATTCCTTCTTCCAACCCTTCTTCTTTTCCTCTGTTATAATTCGCTGTTCTTTCTGATTTTTCTCTCATAGCTTGATTGTATTCAGCTCTTATGTCTGGGTCACTACTCATACCTCTTAGTTTGTCAAATGCTTTATGTATCGTGTCTATATCATTACATTTTTCCGGGAGATTTAGTGGATTGGACAAAAATGTCATCCAAGTCGAGAAGTGGTCTAGATGCACCTGCATTCCATCTGTATTTTGAGTTTGTTTACTTAATTTTGCATACTGTTCTTGTTTGAGTTTTTCTATGTACCTTGGTAACTTATCAAGTTCTATAATTATGATTCGTTCTTTCTCTGATGCCGTTCTGATATATACTCCATCAGATGTATGTAATGCCATCTTTATCTCATGCGTACAATCGTCTAGATCTTGATACATAGACCCGGTTAGTATCCATATTGAGATTATGTGAGGCATAATTTTATAATCACTACCAGCATTTATAGATCTTACCCTGTGCATAGCTTGATAGAATAGCATTCTGTCGAGTGAGTTATCTAGATCAGAGCACTGCATTTCAACGTTGACTATCGCATTACTGTCATTGATGTCAGCAAGTACATCAGCCCTTATACCTTTCCCATCATCTAATATCTTCTTGTGTTCTGTTGGTCTTAGTTTTAAATCATATACTACTGGATTGCCCCTTAGTATTGAATTTAATAGAGACATGAGACAGTCTGTATTTTCCTTAACGCCAAAGAGATTGCAAAATACAAAGTCACTTGTTGGCGGGAGGAGTGAGAGGTTGGATGCTCTTATTATTGTCTTTGGCATTATTGTAACCAGTATTTACCGTGATTGTGAGTATATTGTATCATGACATTCGTAAAATTTGTGTATTGAGTGGGGGTGGCAGGATATGTAACTATATAAATCCAGATCAAGTAAACCGCGGATCATGCTCAACCTCACTCAACACCTCAAACCCCAAAAATCCGTCACCAAGATCAATGACGAGCAGCATGTTCTCAAGGCGTATGCCATATTCATCCGTGTATATACCTGGTTCTACAGTGATTATGTTGCCAGGTTCCAGGGTTGCGTCCTTTGTTCTCTGAGACACAGCAGGATACTCATGTACCTTGGCGAAGCATCCGACCCCGTGTCCTGTACCGAATTTATAATCGTGTCCGACTTGCCAGATGTGGTATCGTGCTAAGGCATCCAGGCTGGATATCGCCGTACCGACCGGGAATTTGGCCATGCTGAACATATCGACTGCATCCTTCACGGCCCTGTACAATCGCCTAACATCCTCAGGCGGCTCATCTCCTCCGACCCAGACTGCTCTGGTCATGTCAGTCGTGCCGTACTTATATTGGCCCCCGACATCGATCAGCAGCAAGCCGTCTTGTATTACCGATTTGCGCTCCGTGTAATGTATTATGCTCGAGTTCGGTCCAGACGCTACGATCGGATCGAAGCTGAAGCCGAGGAAGTCATGACATACAGACATTTCGTCGTACAACAAGTCGGCTATGTCCTGCTCGGTCCTGCATGTACCGATCTTGGCAAGAGCTCTATTGAATGCTTCGGATGCATGACGGCAAGCCAGCTTCATACCAGAAATTTCAGCCGGGCTCTTGATCGCCTCGAAATGCGGGAATCGTTTATCTACGAAGCCATCACGCCATATGCCGCATGGTGTTTGGGACGAGTCTGCTATGACAGTCTTGCTTCTAGACAGTTTATTATGTATGCAAGCTGGCTGCAGTACCTCGAAATCAAAGTCATCACCGGCATCGAGATCACAGAACAATAATGTCTCGTCCTTGGCAACATATGCAGTTGCCCTCGGTACAGGAGTAAAATCCTGCAGCTCGTCCATGCGTATGCAGAAGAGCCATGCGATCAAGGCCGGATCACATATCAAAGCACAGTCGTTTTGTATGAAGTCTCTAAACCTCGCGAGCCTTTGCTTATGCTCGTTGTAGAAGTACGACTTGACGAGTTTGCAATGGTTTGGACGATATATGTGATCGAAGAAGTTGTAGTGCGTTATTACTACATCCCCGAGGTTTTTACAGACTTGATGACTAACAGCATCACCACATACGGCAACCCGCAAGCCTGGGTTTTGCTCTCTGATTTTCCTCAAGACTGATACGTAATTATCACATACGACTTCCCATTCATTTTGGCTAACCTGCTCGGCTCCCTGCTTCTCGTATCTGCCATCGACGCACAATGTTGCTCTGTCTTGAGTTACGATGCATGTACCTGCGGAGCCTGTAAAACCGCATAGATAGTCTATGTCCGACCTGTCTGAGATCTTGTTGTCGGATCTGTTACGCATGTGTATGATGCAGGCATCTAGGCGGTTGTCTGAGAGGAATTGCCTGATGTGGTTTAGGTTGGGCATGTTACTGATCCTTTTTGACACCAATATGCTTTTGCTTCGGGCCGATGTCATCCCACATTTGCTTTATAGCTCTCTCGTATTTGCTGTTGTCCTGTGGGATGTAATAGATGTCGTTGATGGCTTCCTTTGGAAGATATTGCTGAGGCACGTAGTGGTTTGGGTAGCTATGCGGATATTTATACTTGGCTCCGGAAAACCTTATTGCTTCGTTGTTAATGTGGTTTGGTATGCTCTTGTCTTTCAGTTCATCAAGTCGCGTGTCAGCTTTATCTATGGCCAGATATGCAGAATTACTTTTTGGGCTTGAGGCCAAAAGAACCACCGCGCACGAAAGAGGTATACGTGCCTCTGGGAAGCCTACAGACATAGCTGCTTCGCAGGCGGCTACAACCTGTGGCCCAACGCTGGGGTTTGCCAAACCAATGTCTTCGTATGCGGAAATCATAAGCCTGCGCGTGATCATATGTAGGTCCTGGCATCTTAAAAATCGCGCCAAGTAATGAAGTGAGGCGTCTATATCACTGCCGCGTATTGACTTTATCAATGCCGACAAGACGATGTAGTAGTTGTCGAGACCGTCGTCAGTTGCTATGTGTTTTACGCCAAGTATTTTTGAGATATGCTCCGTTGTTCGAGATTCGGCCGGAACAAGAGACACCATCTCAAGCATGTTTATTGCCGTACGTATTTCAAGACAACTGGCATCAGATATACGATGTATGATGTTGTCCTCGATGCCGTAGTCTTGTTGGATATTGATACGATGTAAAAGACTTACTATATCTTCTTTCGTTATGTCGGACATTGTATATATGTGGCATCTACTGCGTATTGCTCTGTTAATTGTGCGATAAGGATTCTCTGTTGTAAGCCCGACCATAATTATGGAGCCACTCTCAATGTAAGGCGAGAGAAAGTCTTGTATATCCTTCTTCATACGATGTATTTCGTCTACAACAATAATGATATACTTGTTGAATTTTAAAGATTGTACCATGTCTTTCAGGGTGTCTTTGTTGTCTGTAGATGCATTGAAAGTATAAGATTGTATTTTGTGAAATTGCTTTAATAATACTGACGATATTGTTGTTTTTCCGCATCCTGGCGGGCCGTATAATATGAAAGACACAAGCTTGTTGGATTTGACCATCATTGTTATGACCCCCATCTCGCCAACCAGGTGATCCTGCCCAACTATGTCGCAGAATGTTTTGGGCCTTACGATGTGAGCCAAGGGAATATTATCTTGTTTGTCTGCCATGCATATGCCAATCTACGTGATTACCAAGATATTATATCATTTGATAATAGATTGACTAATGCAGTATAGTTCAATATAAGTACTGGGTGCTTAGTCTCTCAAGCGTATTAATGTTTTGGGTTAATTGAGTTCTGTGGATTAATCTTCTCGTTCATATCCTGATGATTGTTGTGGATATGTTGATGGTTGTTGTGAAGAAGTATTGTTTTTCTCCGATAGTTTATCAATACTCAGCTTAGACATCTTCCATCCGATCGAACAATCTGCTCCACAAACAAATCCCTTAGTACTCTTGTAATGTCCGGCGATATAGAATGAAACAGACAAATCGCTATATTTTGGATCCCAACATGTTTTACAGTTTTGATGATAATCATAAGCGAAGCTGACTTCATTTTCCATTTCTCTGTATTTTAATTTATGAGAAGGAGACCATACAAACCTGAGACCTGCTGCTACGTTTTTATTAATTGCGCATGCAATTTCTATTTGAAGTGATACATTGAATGTTTTGCATTTTAATTTGTTCATCAAATCTGTTTCTTCTTCATCAAAGCCATCCCAGGTATCTCGATCCCAATACTGCCCCACTGAAACCTAGGGCCTACTTTTAGTACAAATCTAGAAATCTGCATTGTAATTTTAGGAGTTAGGTATCCGTATAAAATGTTTTGCTTAAAGAATGTAGTATCTGTGCTAATGGTGTATGTGCCACATGAATTAGGTAGGTAAATTTCCTCGCTGCATTTGCATATACCATTTCCTAAATTCAACCCAAGACCACCTTCTACCTCGAGGCCTATAGCTTTGTAGTACCACCCCAAATGTAGTCCAGCCTCAAATATACCAGCCTTTTTGTTTGAAAATTTTGCTACGTCTGGTTCATTTTGGTTAATGCTCTCCGTACACTCAACATACGTCAAGCCAATAAACCACAAAGAAACAAATAAAGATTTTACAAAAATACCGTTGAAGATTTTTATTTTACCGAAAAACGATTTGGAAGAGTTAATTTGCATATCAACATTCCATGTTAAAAAATTGAGTCTACGATAAATTATACCAATATTTTATATGTGTTTGCGAGTGGGTTGGTAGTATTAATTGAATCTTGTATTGATTGATATTGTTTTTATCTTGTAGGTTTTGTTACATAACAATTGTATATACTTCTTGTTTTTGTTGCTCATGGTAAGTATAGTAAAAATATTATCAGTGAAATATTTGGCACCAATAACTAAAGTATACTGATGCCAGTATTTGTTACTAATGAATTATATCAAATTTGTATTATTGATATAGCTAGCTAAGTCAAGCATTCTGTTAGAAAACCCAAATTCATTGTCATACCAAGATACAACTCTTACCATATTTGGGTTTGATTCAAGTATATATGTCTCTGTAGCATCGAAGATTGAGCTATGATTATTGTGGTTAAAATCTGTTGAAACGAGCGGTAGGTCGTTATATGCCAACACGCCTCTCATTTTCCCCGAGGATGCATTTTCCATTGACAGATTAATCTTGTCTTTTGTTGCTGGTTTGTCAAGTATACATACTAGATCTACCATTGAAACATTTGCGGTAGGAACTCTAATCGATGTGCCAGAGAGCTTACCAGACAATTGTGGCAATACAAGGCCAATTGCTTTGGCGGCTCCTGTCGTGCTAGGTATCATAGACATGGCTGCAGCTCTTGCACGACGTAGATCTTTGTGTGCAGAGTCTATGAGTCTTTGGTCTCCGGTGTAGGCATGCACTGTTGTCATGAATCCAGATATTATGCCAAATTCTTCATGGAGTACTGATGCGATAGGGGCTAAGCAGTTTGTTGTACAGGACCCATTTGAAACTACTATATCTTCCTTTGAGATTGATGTGTGATTGATCCCAAACACAACTGTCCTGTCTGATCCTTCTGATGGAGCCGAAACAATTACTTTCTTTGCTCCTGATTCTATATGTTTTATTGCGTCATTCTTGTTTGTAAATCTACCTGAGCATTCAAATACAATGTCTACTCCAAGATCTTTCCAGTTTATATTTTTGACATCTGGTTCGTTTATTATTTTTATAATATCATTATTAATTTTTATACCATCTTGACAAGACGATACATCAGAGCTGAAGACACCGTGGATTGTGTCGTACTTTAAAAGATGCGAACATGTGTCTTTGCTTACAAGATCATTGATACATACTATCTTTATGTCATTCTTGTATCGTTCTTGGTTCTCGTAAAATGCTCTTACTATCATGCGGCCTATGCGTCCGAAACCGTTTATTGCAATCGTTAACATAATTATTACCTCCTAAAAAATATGGAATTATTTTGCTATTGTAGCAATGTTTGCTGTTATTTTGTCTATCATCTTGTGATTTGTTTTTATCTTCGTGTTTTTCTGTATTGCGCTATAGATACTGTTGTTCACATAGCTCTTCTCTGACTCCTCTATTAAGTTGTAATCGCCAAGATTTGTATTTCTGTTAAATAGGTTTTCTTGTTTTCCATATGGCTCCATCACTATTACGACTATATCAGAATTGTTGCAAATACCATAAAACGGTATGTAGTCTTCACATGAGTTAATACCGCTATAGTAAGATATGCCAGCATTATTACATATGTCAATGAATTTTTTTGCTTCAGTATCCGGTTTGTATTGTGTCTTTTTGTCTTCTGAATACATATGTTGATAACATGATATGATATCTTGCTTTGTAGAATATATTATCTCGTAGTCACCTAGTTCCTTGATTTTTGCAATTGCTTTTTCATTTTGCGAAACAATGTCGGCAAGCAATTTATTTACACTTCCTGATTTGATGGAATGTATTACGTCTTTTTTAACTTGAGTACGATCTATTTTGTCTGGCATTTTTGCTGGATTTATTTTTGTAACAGCGAAGATACAGCGAGAAAGAGTCGTTTCGTCTTTTGGTTTTACGCTCACTGTCACATCTTGTTTCGCATTAAATACTTTTTCTGCTATATCATTCGATAATTCGTCTTCGACCTTTATTTTTTTAAGTTCTGAGCGTATTGTTGCATCTTCTACGTTAGATATTGTTTTGTACTTTATTTTTAATGTATCTGATATTTCTTTTATTTTTTTTCCAGATGCTATCATGTCGTCAATTTGTACGGCAAGTGATTGCGTTTCGCTTTCACTGTGTGATGATGCTTTTCCTTCTTGTATTATTGTTTTTATATCTTGTTTTACATCTGATAAAGGAGCAACCTTGGAAGTTTTTATTTTTTCGCATACATATATACAGTACTTATTGTTTTCTATGACTATGCTTGATATTTCGCCTTCGCCAAGGGAAAGTATTTCTTGGTGGAATTTGTTTTGGGTTTTGTTATTTATTGTAATTGTATTTGTTTTAATTGCGAAATTCTTTTCTATCTCAGACATCGTTGTTTTTTTGTGTAGCATTCTCCATGCGTTGTCGGCATTGTTTTGAGAATTAAAGGTGTATTTCCTAAAAACAGATTCAATGTTTTTTGTGAATGACTGAATATTGTTCTTGTAGTAATCGTTGATTTCTTTATCTGTGACGCCAGAGTTTGAATTGCCATCAGATTCGTCAACAAACAAAATATCAAGAGTTCTGGTTTCTTTCTGGATATATTTTTCCGGATGAGCATTGTAGAAGCGATCTATATCTTCTTCTGTAACGCTTTTTTCGTTATATTTGAAATCTTTTAGTCTAATTGTTTTAATATATATCTTTTTTTTCGACATTAAATCGTTTATTACTGCGTCCTGTATGAATCTAGGCAAGATAGCATGCTGGGCAAATGCAAGAGCGTTATTTTCATAAAAACTTTGTATTTTGACGTATTCTTTTATGTTAATCATATCTCTTTTTGTTGGTCTTTGGTTGTTTTTTCTTAGTTGATACACGATTTTATTTATCTCGCTTGATCCGGTGTAAATTTTATTATTGACAATATGATCTTCAATACTATAATTGGTAATGTACGAATTTATTATATTTTGGATTTCTTGTTCTGGATTTGATTTTTTGTTTCTAAGTGCGTTCATCGCAGCATCTTCTATTTGAGATCTTGTGATTTTGCGCCTTCCTACTTTTACGACACATTTGTTATATATGCAGCTATTAACGAATTCTAGAATACCATATGAACAGAAACTTAGAATCACAAAGCAATATATAATTTTTACAGTAAGACTATTGTTTGTGTTTTTAAAAAATTTTAACATATTAACATTTTTTCTGGAAAATGATGAATTCCATATGATTTTATCACT
Organism: uncultured Alphaproteobacteria bacterium; assembly: GCA_947367345.1. Lineage (GTDB taxonomy): Bacteria > Pseudomonadota > Alphaproteobacteria > RUG11792 > RUG11792 > CANBDL01. Next base: position 27,439 of record CANBDL010000004.1, read on the forward strand.
AATCTTTGTTGCAGCTCAAGGCTATGTAAATTGTTGTATAACGTTAAGATACGTTAAATGAGACTGTAGTTTTATTCGTGATACAATTGTCATGAATATATTCACATGAAGATAATATGCATAATCTTATAACACCTGATAGATTGACGGAGGATCAGGATAATACTATCAGGCCGAAGCTTTTGAAATATTTTACTGGTCAGAAAGATATATGTCGTAATCTTGAGATATTTATAAGTGCAGCAAAATCGAGGGGAGAGGCTTTGGACCATATATTGTTGGCTGGGCCTCCAGGGCTTGGCAAGACAACGATGGCTCAGCTTATAGCTCAGGAGATGGGGAGTCAAGCTAAAATCACATCTGGGCCTATTCTTACAAAAACAGGCGATATAGCGGCGATTTTGACAAATATTGGCAAGCACGACATATTGTTTATTGACGAGATACATCGTATGAATAGGGCGGTTGAGGAGATGATCTATCCAGCTATGGAGGATTTTAAGATTGATATATTGATCGGAGAGGGCCAAGCTGCAAAATCTCTGAGGCTGGATATACCGCATATAACAGTTATAGGGGCTACAACCAGGCTAGGTCTTATGTCTCAACCACTGAGAGAAAGATTTGGGATACAGTTTAGATTTAATTTTTATACAATAGAAGAGCTTGCAATAATTATAAGTCGTAACGCCAAGATGTTGGGTTTTGGCATAGAATATGATGCTTCTATTGCTATATCAAAGAGATCGAGAGGAACTCCGAGAGTGGCGTACAGGCTTCTAAGGAGGGTAAGGGATTTTGCATATATGCATGAAGCAAATACTATATCCAAAGAAATAGCAGATGAAGCATTAGATAATCTAGGTATAAATTCTCTTGGACTAGATAGTGAAGACAAGAAATACATAGAAATAATACGTGATTTATTTAATGGTGGTCCAGTCGGTATTGAGACTATTGCTGCTGCAATGTGTGAATCATCAAATACAATAGAAGAAATAATAGAGCCATATCTCATACAGATGGGTATTATACAAAAAACTCCGAGAGGGAGGGTTCTTGCAAATATGATGCATGAGACGTAGCTTGTGATTTTTTATTGGTATCTTGTTTTTCTGTCGGAAATTTTGTTGAAGGCTGTGATTTGTGGTACAATTCATCTGTCAGGAAGTTGAGTGTTTTTCAATTCTTGTGAAGCTTTAGCGCCCATAGCTCAATTGGATAGAGCGTCAGACTACGGATCTGAAGGTTGAGAGTTCGAATCTTTCTGGGCGCACCATGTTTTCTTAAATTTTTGTATTACATACTGTGTATTCCAGAGACGAACAAAAGGCTTTCCGTAAGCGTGTAGATTTGTTTTTTTTGATGCAATTAGCTGTTTTGTGTTTGATAGTAGCTAGGTTGTATTATCTCCAGATTGTTAGATCGAGTCATTATAAGATGCTATCTGATCGTAATCGTATGGTTATGAAAAACATTGCTCCTGTTCGCAGGGGTGATATTGTTGATACGAATGGAAAAGTAATAGCTGGGAGTAGAAATATTTACAATATTTACGTAGACCTATCTCATATACCAAAAGATGGCAGATCTGGGTTTTTGCTCAGTCTTATGGAAAAATATGATATCAACATAGATATACAATCGTACAATAACGAAAACTATTACACAATAAGCGAACAGTGTACATGGGAGGAGTTGAGGAAGTATATATGTATATCTAATGTTGTACCAGAGATGTGTATCATACAAAATACGATTAGGCATTATAAATACGGTTGTGAGTTCGCCCACATAATAGGGTATACGTCTCGAGATTCGGAAGATCAGAGGTGTACAATGCTTCCGAATGCCAGAGTTGGCGTGAGCGGCTTAGAGAAAGTGTACGATCATCATCTCTTTGGCATGTCTGGGCTTAAAACAATCGAAGTGAATTCATTGAGACAATTTGTTCGTGATATAGACGTAATAGATGCAGTGGATGGAAAGCAGCTTGAAATAACGATTGATTATAATGTTCAGGTTGAGGCGTACAAATTGTTGTCAAGATATAGGTCTGCTGCATGCGTAGTTTTAGATGTGGAAACAGGTGCAGTACTGTGCTATATATCGTATCCATCATATGATACAAACATATATATGAAGGCAAAAAACGGAAACGAAATAGCTAATTTGTACAAGAGAGAGTTCAATCCGGTTTATGACAAAGTGTCGAAGGGATTGTATTCTCCTGGTTCAACATTTAAGATGGTTGTTGCTTTGGCGGCTCTCAAGTATGGATTAATAGATTTTAGCTCGATATTTAATTGCTCTGGCTGTGTTGTTGTTGGCGATACTCAGTTTAACTGCTGGAATTCTGCTGGACACAAGGATATGAATTTGTCTCAGGCTATATCTCAATCATGTAATAGTTATTTTTATAATCTTGGGCAGATTCTGAGTGTTGATCAGATTCATAATGTGGCTTTGGATTTTTGTCTTGGTGATAGCACTGGTATAGATCTTATTGGCGAGAAGAGGGGCTTGATATGCTATTATGACAACAGCGATAGATCTTCGAAAAAATTCACAAAAGGCGATGTTGTAAATATGGCGATAGGTCAGGGGTATATACTGTGTACGCCTTTGCAGTTGGCCTGTATGACAGCTACAATTGCAAATGGTAAATATCGCATTAGGCCATATATCAATAAAAGCCTTAAAGAAAGCATGATGACACAAAGAAAAAGGTTAAATTATAGAAGCGAACATATTGACTATATTCAAAACGCAATGATGGGGGTAGTGAATGGCCCATATGGTACCGCGAGAAATATAAAGTTAGATCATGATTTTATTATTTCTGGAAAGACGGGGACGGCACAAGTTAGGAAAAGAATAAAAAATACTAATGAAATTGTGCCGTACGAGTTTAGAGATCATGCTCTCTTTGTGGGGTTTGCCCCATTGGAGAATCCTAAGTATGCAATATGTGTAGTTGTTGAACATGGAGAAAGCGGTGGTAGGGTTGCGGCCCCGCTTGCCAGAGACATTTTGCTGTTGTGCAAAAAATATATAGGATCCAGTGGTGATGACGAGAAGAAAAGTAAACCTACAAATGAATTAGATAATTGTTCGCAACAAGAAGAGAATGAAGTAGGCAATAATTAAGTAAGTCTACTTCATTTTGCATGATGTATTATAGTTCGTATGAATTGGACCAAGCAGGGGAAAAGCATGACCTGTCTGATGGGGTTTTTAATATAAACATATGTCTACCTGTTATATCTACTACAGCTATTCTTGAATAAGCCATAGAGTTTGGAGCATATGTAAATGCTATGTATCTGCCATCAGGAGAGAAGCATGGCTCTTCCACCAAATATCCGCTTACCAACTCTTTTTCGTTACGTCCATTTATATCCATTGTACATATATAGAATTGATTATTTTGTTGTTTTGTGAATGCTATTAGATCTCCATTTGGCGAAGATACAGGTTGTGAATATTTACCCCGTTTATATGTTAATCTTTTTTCGTTTTTGCCATCTATATCCATTGTGAAGATCTGTTCAATACCATATTTATCTGATGTAAATACTATTCCTTTGCCATCTTTTATATAGCAAGGTGATGTATCGATAGCCTTTTTTGTGTTATATCTATGCTTTGTGAGGATACATATTTTTTTGTTAACAAGGTCGTAGCTGTATATTGCGCTTGTTCCATCTGATACCATTGCGAAAACAATGCTATTTCCGTCGTGAGAGAAGCGTGGTGCATATGACATTTGCGGAACCTTCCCGTCAAAATGTTTTGTCAGAGCCTTGGTAATGGAGTCATTAATCGCTATATATGATTTTTTCTTTTTAACATCATATATATGTATGTTGAATACTTTGTCTTTGTCTTTTTTTGCATTTCTGTCAAACGCGACATATGCAATTTTTGTATTGTCTGGCGAATATTTAGGGCTTATAAATATTCCGTTACCGGATGATTTGATTATATAAGAATGGTTCGTGCCACCAAAATCCATCTGGGCAAGCCGTGTATTTGTGTTGGAGTTGATGCCTGTCTCGTTTTTGCATTTTTCCTTGCGTATTGTCTTATCTGTTGTATCTTCAACATATATGATTTTTGTATCAAAGAGGCCTTTCATATTTGTTATTGTTTCGAATATATGGTTTGATATCTTGTGACCAAGAAGATGTATGTCGTTATGTTTCCCGTTGATAACAAATTCTTGATCGTCATGTACTATATTTGATTTTCCAGATCTCTTATGCTTAGCATCTTTTATTTTGGCTCGCGCTTCTATTATATTGGAATTTTTGTTGATTTCGATATTGCAGTAGAATTCTATATCTCTCGTTGTACTTTGGCTGTCTTCATCATGTGTTGTGTATATGTTGAATAGTTTTGTGATCTCCAAATTGTTCACTACAACATGAGATATTGTATTATTTACAGATTCGTCATTGCCATTAAACTTAATATTTAATTTGTATCTTGAGATCTTGTTTGATCTGATTTCTATCTTGGGAATGTCTTGGTAGACTTTTCCTGATATGTTTAAAAAACCAAATGTAAAAGACGATACATATACAGAGAGTAAGAATAACAATTTAGACTTAGCTGAAGAAGTGCTAGTATTTTTCATTTTGATTTCCCCCTTTTTATAAATGATAATACACTGTTGAAGAATTCGGCGAAGATCCCATGTCCAAAAACATTTGCTGATGTTGCAACGGAATCGAACAACATGTATATTGTAAGAACCGCTCCGCACATTTCTTTATCAAATCCGAAGACTCCGGCTAGAATTGGTTGGAGTATTATGGCGCTACCCCCAGGTATTCCTGCAGCTGAGAATTTTGCCATTACGCCCATTAGAGAGAAGGTTAGGTATTGAGAAATTGACGGTATTTCTTTTCCAAAAGATACCATGAGAGCTAGAGCTATTACAGGCAAAACAAAGCAATCTCCCAACAAATGCATGTTTGCGCTTGCTGGTACAACGAATCTACCTATATTTTCGTTTTTGATGTTTTTTTGTACGGCATCTATTGTCGACGGTATTGCTGCGGCACTAGACATGCTGAAAAAACCAATTGATATACCTGGCAATAGGTTGCGGAACTTCGATATCATTGATCTGATATTAAACCCAGATAAGATAAATAGCATGATGAACATGTAGCAATATGTTAGTGTAGATATATAGATCAAGAGCTTACCGTATTCCATTGCGATGGCAGTAAGCGTTTTCTCATGATACATCTGGATTATGAACCCTGATATAAGAATAGGCAGGAGTGGCAGGATAATTTTTTTGAGTATGAAGTTTGCGTAGTGGTTGAGTTTTTCTGACAGGGGGCGTATATTTTTTTTGCAAACAAGGCAGGCCAATCCTATTGTTATTCCGGCTATTAATGCATACATGTTTGCATTTTTGATCATAAACATGTGCAGAAAATCAGTACTAAATCCAGGTTGAAGTTTTTCTTGTGCTTGTATTGTTGATATTGTTATAAGATTGTTTTTGAGTATTGGCGCAGTTATAATATACGAAACCCAGAAGCCGCAAAAGTTTGATATGCAGACAAGCCCTATTAGAAGAAGTATTATTTTTGGTGATTCATTGTCAAAGTTAGCCATACCAAATAGAACAAAAGAAAAGATCAACAATGGTAAAACAATTACTATGATGTCTTTAATTGTTAAACTTATGGAATAAATTATTTGTTTCGCAGCCAGGGGTATTAAATCCCCAAACATGTAGACAAGAATTGCTATCATCAGAATTACGAATGGAAACTTGAATATTTTTTTCAAAAACATAATTACCACCAGGAGACCAGTACATGATCAGTATACACAATTGTGCTACGTTTGGTCATGATTGTTGCAGCCCTATGTCATGTTGACAAATTTATGTGAGTTATTGTGGAAATATTTTGGATGGATATTGCTAGTACATTGTTATTTGTATTTATTTATGTATAACCTGGTCAATTCGGGTCATTGAAATATTTTGACGCATTTTGTAACATATAGCTATACAGATTTTGCGCCTTTGATTTTAGAGTCTTTTTATTCAGAATCTTGTAAGGACAAGTGGAGTTGCTTTATGTCAAATTTAGTTCCTGTTGTTGTTGAGCAGACAAATAGCGGTGGAGAAAGATCTTTTGATATTTACTCTCGTCTTTTGCGCGAGAGGATTATTTTTGTTACAGGGCAGATATATGACGAGATGGCTTCCTTGATTTGTGCTCAGCTGCTTTTTTTGGAGTCTGAATCGCCTGATAAGCCTATCAACATGTATATTAATTCTCCGGGTGGAGTTGTAACGTCTGCTTTGTCAATACTTGATACAATGAATTATATAAAATGTAGTGTTTCGACATTGTGTATAGGCCAGGCTTGCTCTGCCGGATCTCTATTGTTGTGTGCCGGAAGCAAGGGGATGAGATATTCTCTACCAAACTCACGTATAATGGTTCATCAGCCTTCTGGTGGAGCAAGTGGGCAAGCGACGGACATTCAAATTCAAGCCCAGGAGATTTTAAAGCTGAGAAAGAATTTGAATGATATATACGTTAAAAATACGGGGCAGGATCTAAAAACTATTGAAGATGCAATGGAGAGAGACAAGTTTATGTCGGCTCATGAAGCTAAAGAGTTTGGTCTTATCGATGATGTGATTTACGCTAGAGAATCCGGTGCCCTAAAAATTAACTGAAATTTTAACAATTGTGGCATATTATTGTTACTATAATCTGTTGGGTTAGATAGCTATGATTTTTAATAAAGATAATTCGTTCAATAATAGAACAGTTTATTGCTCGTTTTGCGGTAAGTCTCAGAATGATGTTAAGAAATTGATAGCCGGTTCTGGTGCTTTCATATGTGATGAGTGTATTGCTTTGTGCTCTGACGCTACTGTTCAGTCTAATTGTTCAGGAGACGAAAATAAGCAGATATCAGCATGTCAAGATTCAGGGCATGGTATAGATTTTTTAACTCCATCTCAGATAGTAAAAAAACTTGATGAGTATGTTATAGGCCAAGATTATGCTAAGAAGGTCTTGTCTGTTGCTGTGTATAATCACTACAAGATGATAAATTGCAGATCAGCTAGATACCCTGACGTTGAGATATCTAAATCAAACGTTCTTCTGATAGGGTCAACTGGATCTGGTAAAACTCTTTTAGCTAAGACGTTGGCTAAAATTATAAACGTACCGTTTGCCATAGCTGACGCTACTTCTCTAACTGAAGCTGGATACGTTGGTGAGGATGTTGAGACAATCGTACTTAAGTTGCTTCAGGCGGCGGACTATGATATAGAAGCGGCCCAGAAAGGCATAATATACATAGATGAAATCGATAAGATTACTAGAAAATCTGAGAGCGCATCTATTACAAGAGATGTATCTGGTGAAGGGGTTCAGCAGGCTCTATTAAAAATAATAGAAGGAACGGTAGCGTTTGTCTCTCCTCAGAATGGCAGAAAGCATCCGCAACAGGAATTTTTGAAAGTAGATACAACGAATATACTCTTCATATGCGGTGGGGCGTTCTGCGGTCTTGAGAAAATAATTTCAAACAGAAGCAATGTTTTTGGGATAGGGTTTGGAGCAAATGTAGATAAGGGTTCAGTCAGAAGGACTGGCGATCTTTTTAAAAATATAGAAGCCAAGGATCTCGTGAAGTATGGTTTGATACCTGAGTTTGTTGGAAGGCTGCCGGTTGTTGCAAGTCTAGATGATCTGGATGAAAATGCTCTGTTGAGTGTATTAAGTGATCCAAAAAATGCTCTTCTGAAGCAGTATGCAAGCCTACTAGATGTAAATAATGCAGAGCTGATATTTGATGAGGGGGCGAGAAGAGAGGTTGTTAAGTTAGCTCTCGAAAAAAATACAGGAGCTCGCGGACTAAGATCCATTTTAGAGTCTGTCCTGCTTGACGTTATGTATTCTGTACCGGATAATTCCGGAGATGTAAAAATTACAATTAACAGAGATGTTGTTTTGGGCAATCAGAAGCCAATCGTTACAATAGAGGGTGCAAAATATGGATAAAATTCATATAACAGTAGATGGGTATAATAAACTTCAAGAGGAGTTGCGTATTTTAAAGGAGATTGAGAGACCTGCTGTCGTAGAGGCAATTGCTGCGGCCAGGTCTTTAGGGGATTTGTCTGAGAATGCTGAATATCATTCTGCCAAAGATAAACAAGGCATGATAGAAGCCAGGATATCTGCTCTTGAGAGTAAAATGAGCATAGCTGAGGTAATAGATCCAAAGACAATATCTAGCGATATAATCAGGTTTGGTGCGACTGTTACTCTCTGCGACGAGGATAACGGATCAGAGCAAAAGATTCAGATAGTTGGTAGCGATGAATCTGATCTAAAGAAGGGGCTGATACCAGTTACATCTCCTGTTGCCGTTGCTTTGGTTGGGAAAAAGAAGGATGATTATATAGAGGTTAGTACACCTGGAGGAACTAGGTGCTATACAGTCATGAATGTTGAATACATATAGTGATATTTTGTATGTATTTTTGTAATTAGCTTTTTCGCTGGTTGGTAAACTTAAATGCGTTATCAGCTGCGATTATAATTGCGTTGCTCGGGTTTTGTATGGTATTCAGTATGCCGTTGTTATTCTTTCTGAGCGAAGCTGTATCGCGAATTTGAATAGTTGTTGTAGTCTATACTTTAGACGTTGTAAAATTAGTTTTCGTGAGCAGTAATTGGATTTAACTCAAGTATATCATTTATATTGTCGTCTTTTTTTTCTACTATCTTTACTGTTTTTTCTTTATTTGCATTATCTTGTTTTGTATTATCTGGTTTTGCATTATTTTGTTGTATTTTCATATTTACTATATTTATAGCTTCCTGGTAGGCCTTATTATTATTTCTTGATTCATTGATTACATCCATCAGCATGTCCCTTACCTTTTTTTCGTTTGCATTATAGGCTTGATCAAATATGCTTTTTGCGTTTTGGACATTGCTTAATAAACGCATATAGCTCGCATAATAAGTTTTTATATTCTCTATAGACGCTAATTTACTATAACAGCTATTGGCAGATTTTATACATGTTTTGATTTCTTTCTTTGTATCATCTATTTGCTGTTTAGTTACCGTATTGTTGGAGGCAGATTTGTTGTGTTTTTGCGCTTTTTCGAATTTTTCTTTCATATCAAGATATTTTTTTACAACATCATCTATGCTGATTAACGTTTTTTCTAAATCATTCATTGTGTCTGTGATCTTCTTCATATATTGATCCTGACTACATAGTAGCGAAATTAACATTTTGTATTTTTCGTATTCATTAACAAATGACTTATTTTTTACTTCTTTATACAAATTATTAAACATATATCCCAATACTTTGTAGATATTGTCTTTGCCCTCTGTGAGGCGTGTGTATTTTTTTAGTATTGCTTTAATAGATTGATTGATATTTTTGTATGCTGTAATATCTATATTGTTATATATTGTTTTTATGTTTGGTTTATATTTATCGTCAAATTTATTTTTAATAATTATATTGATGCATGAAATTATCTTTTCTTCAAAAAATGCATAACTATTTTTTTGTTTACTGGATGAGTATAAGACATAATCAACACTGCACTTTACTTTTGTATGTATATTATTTGCATTTACAGTGTTGTCAATTTTTTTTATCAGGTCAACAATGGATTTTGCGATGCCATCTAAATGATGTTCAAATTTCTCAATATCACGATAAATATTATATACATCTATATAAAAATTATTTTTTATTTTTTGCGATGATTGTGAATTGTTTTGGTCTTTATTTTCGCTCGAGCAATTTATATCGTAATTGATTCCGAAATTCATGCAATGCATAGAACATAAAGCAATTATGAAGAGTTTTGTATTTTTTTTAAGTATATTTATCATAAAATATGTCATCAATGGATACATTACTGTGGTATTATAGCACAATTTATTTTCTGTATGCAATATTAAAGAAATTTATAACAAAATGTATTGCAAAATATTGTCTTATATTTTTTTGAGTTATATTGAACTAATTGTTATTATAGTGCGTTAGTTTGATGTTATTTATATCTCCTGGTATGAATTTTATCTTATATCCGTGATACTGAAGCATTGATGCATCGTCAGTAAAACTCATATTACTGGATCTATTGTGTGAATCGTATAGAGGATAAAACTTAAATATTTGTGGTGTTTGTATTAGTTTTATTCTGTCTCTATTAATATATTTACCATCAATAATAGTTGAGTCTGGTGTTGGGATGCATGGGGCTACCCCATCATAATGTTCGTCTAAATTTTCTAAAGAAGATTGAATAAGTTCTTTGGTACACAGATATCTTGCTGCATCGTGTATTGCGACTATACTGGTATCTAGAGAATCTTGCTGTATTACTTGTCTTAAATACTTAATCGCATTGTGCGAAGAATCTTGCCTTGTTAATCCTCCTGTTATTATATGTATATAGTTAGATATACTTGATGCGATCATGCTGGATAATTGATGATATTTTTCATTAACCACACAAATAATATAATCAAAACAGTGTGTCATGTAGAATGTGTGTAATATTCGTCTTAGGACAATTTCTCGGTCAATAAACCAATACTGTTTTGGCATTATCCTCGAGAATCTAGATCCTGAGCCTCCACTTAATATGATTGCTATCTTGATTGACATGGTGCAATTACTGGTTGGTAGCATATAAATTATTACATAATTTGCATATATTGGTTATATGCTTTGTTGCAATAATTATCAGTTTGTGCTAATATTCGAAAGTTCAAAATATTGTATATTGATGCTTGGAATTGAAAATCTCGAAGATGTATGCAAAGAATAAATTTTTTTTATTCCTTGTGTTTCATTTTATTTTGTAATAGGTATACAGGCAATAGAATGAATACTATCACAAATATTGATATAGAGCAAGCCATAGGCCAGTCAAGATTGGTGAAGAATTCGTTCCAGAGCACTTTACCAAATGTTAGTACGCTCGAATCTCCAAGTAGCTCTGGTATGGCAAATTCACCGATTGACATTGAAAAAACAAAAAAGCAGCTTGTTATTATTGCATTGCGTAGTAATGGAATAATAACCTTCCAGAATGTTTTTGTTGGGGTATATCCCAAATCATAGGATGCTTCTATGTATATTTTATCTATTGTTTCAAGTCGTGAATGAATTGGAAGTATAACGAAAGGAAGATAACAGACGATCATACCGAAATATGTGGTGTATATATTGCCTATAAACTGAATTGGATGTTTTATAATTCCGCCTGCCATGAGGAGATTATTTATTGTCCCGTTTTTCCCTAGTAGACTCATCCATGCATATATGCGTATTAGAAATGATGTCCAGAATGATATGTATATCAGTGTTACAAATATTTTTTTGCGTACACGTTGCATTTTATATAATCCATATGCCATCGATAAGCCTATTACAACTGTAAATATTGTGACAATTACTGATAGGAATATTGAATTCAGAGACGAGAGTATGTAGTATGGGTCGCAAATGATTTTTTTATAGTTGCCAAAGTTCAATGTGATTTTTACTGTGCTGCTATCTGTTATATCAACAATATTTGTGTATGGTGGGCTAGATATTGTTGCTTTGCATAGGCTTACATAGAATATTATCGATAATGGCAGTATTATGAACAGTATTGAGAATACAGACGGTAGTGCGAATAAGATTTTCTCTACGCATTTATCGATTCTGTATTTTGTTTCTGTTCTTTCTTGCATTTTTATACCTCATGATGTTAGGATTATACTATTTTCTGGTCTCCAGAACAGGTATACAGAGTCATCCCACACTATATTGTTTTTTGATAATCTAAGGAGATTCGGGAGAGATACTTTTATTATTTTTCCTGTTTCAATTGATATGTGATATATTGATATGTCTCCCAGGTATGCTATTTCTCTTATTATACCGTGCATACAATTCTGATTATAGTGTGGTTTTTCCTTTGATAACATTATTTTTTCTGGCCTTATTGCACATGTCACTCTTGATCCAACTGGAGTTTGGTCTGTATTTACAGCATAACATGTGCAATCAAGTTCTTCGGATTCTATTATGATATGTTCTTCGTCCTGATCTACAACGATTCCATCAAATAAGTTTATATCTCCTATGAATTTTGCAACATAAGTAGAATTTGGGAATTCGTATATATTTCTAGGTGTTCCTATTTGTTTGATTTGTCCATCGCACATGATTGCTATACGAGTAGACATCGTCATCGCTTCTTCTTGGTTATGCGTTACAGATATGAATGTTATACCAACTTTCTCTTGGATATTAACGAGCTCGAACTGTGTTCGTTCTCTAAGTTTTTGGTCGAGTGCAGCAAGTGGTTCGTCAAGGAGCAGAAGCTTTGGTCGTTTTGCTAGGCTTCTGGCGAGGGCAACCCTCTGTTTTTGCCCGCCTGATAGTTGCGATGGAAGTCTATCTTCAAGACCGTTTAACTTCATGAGCTGAAGCATTTCTTTGACGCGATCATCTATTTCTTTTTGAGGTAGTTTATCGTTTTTGAGTCCGAATATTATGTTGTCTTGTACTGTCATGTGTGGGAATAGTGCGTAGGACTGGAACATCATGTTTACTTGTCGTTTGTGTGGCGGTATTTTTACTATATCTGTCCCGTCTACTAATATTTCTCCGCCTGTTGGTGTGTCTAGCCCTGATATTATTCTCAGAAGCGTTGATTTCCCGCAGCCCGACTCTCCTAGAAGAGAAAAAAATTCGCCCTTGTATATTTGTAGAGATATGTTTTTAAGTATAAAGCTCTTTCCATATGTTTTTGTTATGTTGCGAACCTGTATATATGGTGTTGCACTAACATCCTGCCAGGCTTCTATTGTGCTTGTTTGTGATTTATTAGGTTCGTAACGCATGTCACAATTTTGCATGGGAAATCGTGAATAATTCTAACATTTTTTATCTGGCGTGTCAAAAAAATACAATTAGTATCTATGTTGGCTGAGATGCCAGAGTAGGCCTTGAATATGCGCTATGAGGTGCGTCAAGATTTATATCGCGATTTGACATTTTCGGCATTGCTGTGCTAGATTAAATGTGTCGCGGGTGTAGTTCAGTGGTAGAACACAACCTTGCCAAGGTTGGGGTCGAGGGTTCGAACCCCTTCGCCCGCTCCATTTTTGTTTGTTTTTGAGGATTTTGTCATGGCGAAAGGACCTGTTATAAGTATAAAGTTGCTAAGCACAGCCGGTACAGGTTATTTTTATGTTACAAAGAAGAACCCACGTACGAAGCCAGAAAAACTACAGTTCAACAAATATGATCCAAAGATTCGCAAGCATGTTCCTTTCAAGGAAGCGAAGATAAAATAGTTTTCTTTGCCGTTGTTATTATTTTCTATGTTATTTTGTCACATTATTTGAGACTTTATTCTTGTTCTTTGCGCGCCTCGTTATTTTTTTTGCGATTCTTGTCAAGGTTCTGTTTTGCAAAAAATACAGTACATATGTTAAAATCCTAGCATAGGTCTAGAATACAGAGAATGTTACAGTGACACTACGTGACTCCGGTAGCAGTGCAAGCAGCCTAATGCCAAAGATTGTGGTTATAGGTGTAGGTGGCGCAGGTGGAAATGCAGTAAATAATATGATACAGAATGGGCTGGAAGGTGTCAGGTTTGTTGTTGCGAATACAGATGCCCAGGCATTACATCAATCACTTGTTTCTGTAGAAAATAGAATACAGTTGGGGGCCAAATCTACGAATGGCTTAGGCGCCGGGTCTAATCCGGATGTTGGCGAAAGAGCTGCTCAGGAATCAATAGAGGAAATACTCTCTTTGGTTAAAGATGCTCATATGGTGTTTATTTCTGCTGGCATGGGCGGAGGTACTGGTACTGGTGCCGCGCCCGTGATAGCAAAGGCCATGAAGGATGCCGGCATTCTCACAATTGGAGTCGTTACTAAGCCTTTCGAGTTTGAGGGTCCAAATCGTACAAGAGTTGCCTGTTCTGGCATAGAAAAACTTCAAAATAATGTTGATACTCTGCTTGTAATCCCGAACCAGAATCTCTTTGCGATAGCTACGGCTGATACGACATTTAGTGATGCATTCAGGATGGCTGACAACGTTTTATATTCCGGTGTCCGCGGTGTGACAGATCTGATAATAATGCCAGGGCTCATCAATTTAGACTTCGCCGATATCAAGACGATTATGTCCGAGAGAGGCGGGAAAGCAATGATGGGTACCGGTGAAGCAGACGGTGAGTCGAGGGCCATAGATGCGGCGGTAGCGGCTATATCGAATCCGCTTCTGGATGACGTACAACTCAACGGAGCCTCCGGTGTTCTTATAAATATTACAGGAGGATATGATATAACCCTGTGCGAGGTTGACGAGGCTGCCAATAGAGTTAGACAGGAAATCAATAACCCGGATGCAAATATAATATTTGGCTCTACTTATGATGAAAGAATGAACGGTAAGATTAGAGTTTCCGTTGTTGCAACAGGGATAGGCAAGCAGCAGTCATACGGGTATGGATCTCGAGATGGCATGAATGGACCAGGGTTTGCGAATGGAGCAAATGCTTTTTTCTCAAATCCTATGGGCGATGTTAATACAGGGTTCCTGGATAGTGGTATTGAAGATGATCAGTACTCAAGCGGTGATCAGTCGTCTTTTGTTGATAATAATCAGTATAATCATGGTCAATCAGGTAATATTGGTGATGTACAAAAAAATTATATGGAAGATGAAGATGGATATAACGACGAGGATTACGTTGATGACCACGAAGATGTGGTTGCAAAAACCAAGCAGCAAGGCGGTTTCCTCTCAAAACTTTTTAGAAAAAAAAATAATACAATCAATTTAAAGCACGGGATCAATCAGTATGATGCCAGAAAAAAAAGAAGCAAGTACGACAATATTTTTGACGACGAATAGCCGGTAGTGTCGTGAATGTCGTATGACACAAGGATAATGCTTTTCATTACGGGTTTGTCTCGTTCTCTTGTTAAATATGATTTCCCCGAGATTCCTGTCGTTGCCGCCATCGTAAGAGACGGAAGGATCGTGTCTCTGTATTCAAACGATGTTGAGACAACTGGATTCCCCTGGCGCCATGCTGAGTTTTGCGCCATAGAAAGTCTGGCCACAAGTCTTGGCAACAAATTCTTATGTGATTGCGATATATACGTTACTCTCGAGCCATGTGATCTATGTATGGCTATGATTGATGCTGCAAGGATCAGGTCTGTATACTTTGGGGCATATAATACGAAGTATGGTTCTATGTTTAATTATAGTTCAGCTAGACTTACACCAAGTATTGGCGGTTTTTATGAGTCTGATAACTCTAATACACTGATTGATTATTTTGGGTCGATGAGATCAAGGGACGTCTAGGGTATGCCTTGTATTTATACGCGTTTTCTCTTCGATTAAACTGTGTTATAAAAACAAACAAAGGTATTGGCACGATATATGTTGCATATGCTCGAATTCCGAAATTATGTTAAAATAGACACAAATGGTAGGCTTATGTTGTGACATGGAAACTCTACATACAATAAAAGCCAGATCGACTACGATCAATAACCTCAGTAAGGCTCTAGACGCTATCAAAATGGTTTCTTCCGTAAAGCTGTCCAAGATTGCCAAAACGGATCATTGCCACGGAGGTGCTATTGCACAAGACTCATTGTCTCTTATGCTTGGTATACTGGGTAAGTATGTCTCTCGATTCTGTGATATCGACAATGACGTGCTGCATAATAAAATGTGTGGTGGCTCAAGTTTAGTTGTTGTATTTTCGAGTAGTCAAGGGTTCTGCGGCCCGCTTAACAACCTTATCTCCAATGAATTTAAGAAATTGCATTCGTCTTTGCATGGCGATATGATTGTAGAGGTATGTGGCACGAAGCACAAGCAGTATGCAAGCTCACACATCATTGATATCAAGAATATGCATAGGATTGACGAATCAGTTCGTGTTGTGATGGAGAATATCAGGTATCACGTGCAAAGAGGGGTTTCGAGTGTGTATATAGTTCATGCGGAGCCAAGGAATTCTCTGGTACAGGTTGCCAAGACAAATCGCTTGTTGCCGTTTGAATCTGACCCAGACCGAAGTGACTGTAATTATATCGCCGACAATATTTTAGTCGAAGGTGATCCTGTTAAGATGTACAGTGATATGCTGAACATGTATATGCTTACGAGCGTTAGATCTCTTGTGCATAATCATGTCATGGCGGAGTTGTCTGCCAGGGTTGCAAGTCTGGACTCATCCGTGAGTAATGCAAACGACATATACCATCAGCTGAATCTGCAGTATAACAAAACAAGGCAAGCCAAGATTAC
>CANBDL010000005.1 GCA_947367345.1 uncultured Alphaproteobacteria bacterium
ATATTGTACTAGATACTAAATTCATGATATCATTTAAATTGGATGATATAGCTGTTTTGTTATATCATCCAGGCTAACTAGTGAAGTACTTAGACATCTCATTACACAACATGCTTCACTGTTAGCTGTTGTATTACTTGTATACTAACATGTTTGCAGTTATTATAGATTAATTACTGTACTCATCGTTGCATAATACGCAATCCACAATAATATTTTTATATTGGATCTATAAATCAAACAACATGTCTCACAGATCTAGCTACTCAATACATCTCTTCTTGAACTGTAAAACAGTAGCAATCTATTGATTTAATCTTTGAATGCTGCATTAACAATCATACAATGCAGACTACCACGATAACATTAAATTCAAGAATCACAAAATAAAAACGCTTTTATAGCAAAAAAAATAAAAGCAATAATCATAATGGCGTCTCCTAGGGGAGTCGAACCCCTGTTGCCGCCGTGAAAGGGCGGTGTCCTAGGCCACTAGACGAAGGAGACGAGCAAAAAATTCCAGATACATTTTAATCTTAGAAATATTGATAGTACAAAAACATGGTGGGCTTGACAGGAATCGAACCTGTGACACCCTGATTAAAAGTCAGGTGCTCTACCAACTGAGCTACAAGCCCGCACGAGTACGACTACACATTGATTTTAGCCAATTTTACATATTTTTTCAAGTATTTATAAAAAAATATTTTACATAATTCTCTTATCACTTAGACCTGAATATAATACGCCCTTTGGAAAGATCGTATGGAGTCATCTCAACAGTCACTTCATCCCCAACAATAATTCTAATGCGATTCTGCTTCATCCTGCCAGATGTATGAGCTAGAATAGTATGTCCGTTCTCAAGAACAACTCTATACATTGCATTTGGTAAAACTTCTTTTACAGAACCAGTAAACTCAACTAACTCTTCCTTAGCCATAAATATAACACATACCACAGACGAACATAGATACATTATATAACAAGTTGTCAGTATTTTTGTAATTATCTTGCACTACCGCTCTCATTACAACAAAATCTCTTGTAATTTCGTGACAAATTCTTTTGAGATTCACATGTAACAAGAGTTGCGGCAAAGACATGCATACATCCGTCCTAAATTATGTTATAATTAATATACGATAGTCGGGTACTGGACGACATCCTTGTTCTTGACGTTTTTTGGAGATTTACGATGTCGATTACAAAAGAAGTAAAGCAAGAAATAATTAAAAAGTTTGCCTTGAAAGATGGCGATGTTGGCTCACCTGAAGTTCAGATAGCTATTCTTACGGAGAGAATAAAAAACATTACAGCTCATCTAAAAAATCACAAACATGACAACCACACCAAATACGGTCTTATGGGCCTCATAAACAGAAGGCGTAAATTGCTTGATTACCTGGATTCTAGGGAGCACGAAAGATATTCAATAATAATAAAGAAGCTGTCACTCAGGAGATAGCATCATAGGATGGCTGACCCATCGTTGGCCTCCGCATCTTTTTATTTTTGCACCTCAATCACAATTGTGTCTTTGGATCTGAACGATATCTGTAATTCAGACTGCAATTAATCCGTAACAAACACACCATAACACAAACACAACAATCGCAAATATAAGAATATTGATTCCCAACAATTAATGAAGTATTTAAAATCTATTTTACAAAAACGACAACAATGACATTATAATAGGCCTTGTAAACTTGTTGCGTAGAGGTGCTGGGCTGAGAATAACACATCTCCATGTTTAAACGCATACAACGCAATAATCCCACGTATACGAATACGCAAAATCATTATAAATATCAATTTAGTCTTTTAAAAACAAAGATTTAAACGAATAAAATCTTGAAAAACTTCACGTGGCTCACAGGGTAGCCACGCAAAGTTTCAGCAGAGAATTATTTCTTGTGCGCCATTAATTCTTAATCTCGTCAGGCAAAACGTCTCCTAGGCTGGAAACTCCGTCAGACTGATCTCCTGAGAATTTTTTGATTGCTTCTTTTTCGTTCATAATCTCCATAGCCCTTATCGACAAGGCAACCTTATGAGTTCTCTCGTCTATAAATGTAATCATGGCCTGAAGCTTGTCTCCAACATGAAACTTATCAGTACGTTGGCTAAGCTTATCCATTGACAATTCAGCCTTCCTGATAAATCCTGTTAGACCGTTAAACAATTCCATGACAAGCCCAGAGAACTGCACTTCCTTTACAGTACAATCTACAATATCACCCTTGTTAATCTCCGATAAAGCTTTCTCGAAAGGGTCCTCGGTGAGCTGCTTGATCCCAAGGCTGATCCTCTCTTTTTCTGGGCTAACATCCAAAACGACAACATCTATCTCGTCTCCGCTCTTAAATCTTTCATCAAGATTATCGATGATACGCCTATCCCATGATATATCCGAGATATGAACCATTCCATCCAACTGATCCGTGATTCCGACGAAAACACCAAATTCTGTAGAATTTTTTACAACACCCTTGAGCCTCGTGCCAGCTGGATTTTCATCAGCAAATTGTTGCCATGGATTTGGTTGACATTTTTTTATACTAAGGCCAATACGATTCTTTTCTTCACTGATCTCTATAATGCAAACGTCAACTTCATCTCCTATATTTACGACTTTAGATGGATTGGCGTTTCTTCTGACCCAACTCATCTCTGAAATATGAACCATCCCCTCAACATCACCTTCTATTTCAACAAATGCCCCGTAATCTGACATTCCAACAACTTTACCCTTGTACGGCTTGCCAAATTCATACTTTGCGGCTATCTTCTCGAAAGGAGATTCGATTAGCTGCCTCATTCCAAGAGACAGTCTCCCAGACTCAGCACCAAACTTGATAACCTGCACCTTCACAACATCGCCTACACTAATCACATCCTGAGGATTGTTGATTCTTTTCCATGATATGTCTGTGATATGCAAAAGCCCGTCTATACCACCTATGTCAACGAAAGCGCCGTAATCTGTAATATTTTTGACGGTACCCTCTATTACGTCACCAACCTTCAGTGTTTTTAAGATTTCCTTTCTCTTGGTTTCTCTTATTGCCTCAATTGCGGCTCTCCTTGAAACAACAATATTATTTCTCTGCTTGTCCATATTGAGAATCTTGAACTTATGCGGTATTCCAAGCAGAGGCGTTATATCTTTTACAGCCCTTAGATCAACCTGGCTTCCGGGCAAGAAGGCGTTGGTACCATTTATATCAACACTAAATCCACCTTTTGTTCTTCCGGTAATGACCCCCTCAACCATCTCATTTGATTCCATCTTCTTCACAAGATTATTCCAGTCCATCTCTTTTTTTGCTTTCTCAATACTAAGTATTGGCGCACCATTACGGTCTTCACTCTTCTCAATATAAACTTCTATTTTGTCACCAATCGATACAGTATCAGTCTGATTTAGATGCTTTATATCGTCCAAAAATAAACGCCCTTCGGACTTAAGGCCAACGTCTATAATTGCCTTATCATTATTGATACCAACAACTGTACCAGTTACTACTGTACCCTCAATGTTATTGCAATTATTTAAAGACTCCTCGAACATCGAGGCAAAAGAAAAACCGTTCTTATCATTCATAAGACTACTCATACTCACAAAAGCGTGACAAAAAAACCATACTTATCCCACATTTTAACATATAACTACAAGTGCGGTCAATTTTTGCATCAAATTATTAGAATATAATGCAGGAGAGCTAAAATTTCAACATGACTGGGGATTTCTCAGAAAAACATATACACAATTAATACTAAACGCAACACCGACACGACAATACATAATCAATAAAAAAAAAATATTAATGCTCAAAAATTCATGAGAAAATTGTGATAACATATCTACATTAATTTTCTTGTTTTACTTTCGATGTATAATCTTCAGAAAGAGCAAATTATACTTGGAATCACACAAGGTATTTCCGAGCTTTTACCTATTAGCTCAAGTATGCATCTTACAATAATACCCAAATTAGCTAAGTATATCCGTAATTCTTGCTGCGATTTTTCCGGATACGATAATATTTCTGCCAAAATTATGGCTCATCTTGGAAGTTTGCTGGTGTTTGTTATATTTTTTCGCAAGATTTTATTTAGAGATACGTGCCTCCTCTTAACAAGGAACCACAAGTTCTTTAATACATTTGCTTTTTATTCTGCTATCGCTACTCTCTGTACATCCATCATGACGATAATATTTAAGAATAAGATATCGACATACTTAGATAAATACGACCAAACCAATGTCATGATAACTGCTAACATTATTTCCGGAATATTACTTTACCTTGCCGACAAGAAATGCCTACAAAAATCTAAACTCACAGCATCAAAATCATTCATAATCGGTGTTATACAGTTCCTTGCATCAATATCTGGCGTCAGTAGACTTGGGATCACAATCACAGCATGCAGATTGATGAATATAAACCGCAATCAATCTGTATCATTTGCAATGTTTTGTGCTATTCCAGCAATATTCGGCGCAATTGTTTATGATCTTGCCGGACAAAAAATGAATTTCCATCTTTGGAAAGACATGTCTATACTTTTGTGCACAACTATAATATTTGGATTATCTTTTATAAAACTATGCAATTACTCTTTGGTAAGATTTGGATTTCTTTGGATAATGATATACAGAATATTTGCAAGCATTGTATTGCTGATGTGCAGGTGACATGATGCACAACCGTATAATTCACATAGAACAAGATCATATAGGATCCAGATATGACTACACAATATCGCATTTAATTCCGGACATATCAAGAACCAGGGTTCAAAGCCTTATGGACGATGGCTGTGTACTATCTGACGGCGTAGCAATAACATGTGGATCAAAAAAAATCAAAAGGCAATGCGTAATAACAATAATAGAAAAATCAAGTAATAACGACAATATTATCAAAATAACATCTCCAAAACCAGAAAATATTGCAATTGAAGTAATATACGAAGACAAATATATAGCAATCATTGACAAGCCAGCTGGCATTGTATGTCATCCTGCGCCAGGAAACTACGAAGGAACTCTACTGAATGCAATCATTTATAGATTTGGCACAGAAGGCATTGGGCCTCAATGCAGATATGGCATGGTACATCGCCTTGATAAAGATACGAGCGGCCTAATGTTAATTGCAAAAAACACAAACTCTCATTATGCATTCTCAAAGATGTTTCTGCCGTTTGAGGACAAAGCAATAACACGCAAATATATTTGTTTTTGCAACAATACACCAGATCCAAAACAAGGTACGATAGATAACCTCATAACAAGAGACCCTAGAAACAGACAAAGATATACTGTACTAGGCGACGAAACCAATAATGTTGGAATTAAAAATATCACAACTAGCCACATGGATATGATAAGAAACAAAAGATTTTTTAAAGACAACAAAAACTCTGATTGTATCGCAGACATAAATCATTCTGGCGCCAGAAGAGCTATTACACACTACAAAACAATTGCAAGCCATTGTTATTCAGCACACAAAACAATATCAATGCTGGAATGCGAACTCAAAACCGGAAGAACGCACCAGATAAGAGTTCACATGAAGCATATAGGATGCCATATACTTGGTGACAAGGTCTACGGCGTTGGCAATAATAGAAATATGCCAAGCTGGATTGATTGCATAGAAAGACAAGCTCTTCATGCATACCATATGGAATTCACACACCCGTTTCTTGGCAAGCATATGGAATTTAAATCCAAAATACCAGACGACTTGGCATCAATAGAAAAAATATTTCAAGCTACTTGATTTGTGTTGATAAGTAATGTTAGAATTTCATGGTAGGTCGGGGGAGTAGCTCAGCTGGTTAGAGCGCCTGCCTGTCACGCAGGAGGTCGCGGGTTCGAGTCCCGTCTCTCCCGCCACACTTCTTAATTTTCACATGCCAACTCGTTTTAAATTCTTTTGATTCTATTTTTTCGCAGTCTGTGCTATTATTTGGCTCAATTTATGTTCATAATATTTTTGAAATACTTGTGTAGACATATTCAATATATCAATTTACACAACCTAGAGCATTAATCTAATGCAATCACAAGACTAACATATTTTAGCACTCTCGCTCGTTTTGTGCTAAAATATCTCTGTAGATGCTTTTTGAGGAAAATCATGGAGATGAAAAACTTTAAACCATTGCAAGATCGCGTATTGATCGAGCGCATAGAACAAGATAACAAAACATCTGGAGGCATTATAATACCGGATACAGCAAAAGAAAAGCCATCAGAGGGTGTAGTTGTAGCAGTAGGAGAAGGATGTCGCTGCAGCAAGACAGGTGAACTGTGCCCAATGCAACTCAAGGCCGGAGACAAGGTACTATTCGGCAAGTGGTCTGGTAATGAGGTCAAGATCGATGGCAAAGACTATGTCATCATGAAGGAATCAGACGTAATGGGCGTCTTTTGTTAATCAACAATTCGAGAGGTTATTATGACAGCAAAGAAATTAAAATTCTCATCAGAGGCAAGAGAGAAGATCTGCAAAGGCGTTAATACACTAGCCAATGCAGTTAAGGTAACAATGGGGCCAAAGGGTCGCAATGTCTTGCTGGAGAAGTCTTATGGTGCGCCACGTATCACAAAAGACGGTGTGTCGGTCGCAAAAGAAATAGAGTTAGCCGATAAGTTCGAGAACCTCGGAGCTCAGATGATCAAAGAGGTCGCCAACAAGACATCAGACTTGGCAGGGGATGGCACAACAACAGCGACAGTTCTTGCTCAGGCAATCTTGGCCGAAGGTGTTAAGGCAGTTACAGCTGGTGCAAACCCTATGGACCTATTGAGAGGTATCAACTTAGCCGTAGACAGTACAGTCAACTTCCTGAAGCAAAAGGCTAAGGCAATCTCCACAAACGAAGAGATAGTACAGGTCGGTACAATCTCAGCCAACGGAGAAAGAGAGATAGGAGATATCTTGGCGAAGGCAGTTGAGAAGGTCGGTAAGGAAGGTGTTATTACAATAGAAGAGGCAAAGTCCTTCCAGACAGAGCTCGACGTTGTAGAAGGTATGCAGTTCGATCGTGGCTATGTATCCCCATACTTCGTAACAAACTCAGAGAAGATGACCTGCGATCTAGAGAACCCTTTCATAATGGTATACGACAAGAAGCTCAGCGCATTGCAACCTCTAATACCTCTACTTGAGGCAGTTGTCAAGTCAGGTCGTCCATTGTTGATTATAGCTGACGAGATCGAGGGTGAGGCTCTTGCCACATTGGTTGTCAACAAGCTCCGCGGAGGCTTCAAGGTATCAGCTGTAAAGGCTCCTGGCTTCGGAGACCGCAAGAAGGCAATGCTCGAGGATATAGCAATCTTGACAGGTGCTACGGTTGTATCAGAAGATGTTGGCATCAAGCTCGAGAACGTCGACATGACAATGCTCGGATCATGCAAGAAAGCCATAATCACCAAGGACAATACAACAATAGTAGAAGGAGCAGGGCAGGCCGATAATATCAAGGCACGTTGCGAACAGATCAAGGCTCAAATCGCAGAATCAACATCTGAGTATGACATAGAAAAGATGCGCGAGAGATTGGCCAAGTTGTCTGGCGGTGTCGCTGTCATCAGAGTCGGAGGAGCTACAGAGGTCGAGGTCAAGGAGAAGAAGGACCGTGTCGATGACGCAATGCATGCTACAAGAGCTGCAATAGAAGAGGGTATAGTACCTGGCGGTGGAGTCGCTCTCTTGAGATCAATCGAAGAGCTGTCCAAGATTAACGCAGCCAATGAAGACCAGAAGATCGGTATCAACATCATGCGCCACGCAATGACAGCGCCTGTAAAACAGATCGTCTCAAACGCTGGTCATGAAGGGGCTGTGGTTGCATCGAAGATTCTCGAAAATAAGGACTTCAACTATGGCTATGACGCTGCAACAGACAACTATACAGACATGATGAAGGCCGGTATCATAGATCCAATGAAGGTCGTCAGAACAGCTCTCCAAGACGCAGCCTCTATCGTTGGATTACTCTTAACGACAGAATGCGCGATAGTAGAGGATGTTGAAAACAAACCTGCACCACAAATGCCTGCTGGTGGTATGGGCGGAATGGACGGAATGTATTAGTTCTGTTTTTTATACACATGTGCCGTGCCATTTGGCATGGTGCTTGTTTTGTCTGTATAGATTGTTTTTTAGCAAATAGATTCACGGTTATTTGGAATATTATTCTTAATCCTATTTCACCGAGATTATATATTTACTGTGTAAATTAATTTTGTTATTAGTTATAGAAGATATTAAAGCTAATTGCTAAAATATTGTACCGCATATAATGTTATATTTGTACAGATATACTTCTATTTTTCTTGGTCTGTTGTTGCCTCGATATCGTTCATAATCATTTCAATCTCTTTGGCATCTAGTCCAGTTGAATTACATACGATATTTATGTCAATACCAGCTTTGAGTAGATTTAGAGCTGTTTCAATTGCTTTCTGTTTTGCTCCTTCAGCCATTCCTTGTTGCAAACCTTCTTGCAAACCCTGTTGCAGTCCTTTCTCCATTCCATCCCTATAGTGCTCAGTATTTGATGCGTTGATTGCGGCTATTTCTCTGAGGCGATAGTTATAGTATGACCTTGTTTCGTCATCGTGTGTAAGGTATTCGAGCTCATCGAGTGCGTCTTGTATTTCCTCCGAGTCGCTATATACTGATGATATGTTGTTAGGGTCTTTTATGAATGCCATCCATGCATCAAACATTTCCCCCACGATTTGTTTTTGTTCTTTATTTATCTTGGCTAGCTCTATGATGAAGAGTCTGTAGTTGTCTGATGCGACCTCAACAGGATCTACTCCGTTTGCCTCAAACATTAATTTCGTTTCATGCATGCAGCCTTTTCTGTTGGTTGCGTTCTGCTCCACAAACCATATTACTATCCGCTTCGGTATCTTGTCGTATGCCTCTCCTTCTTTGATTGTCTCGTCTCGCATAAGTACAGCCTGGTTGAATTCGGACCTTGAGAATATGTCTTTCGTATGGACACATTGCATTTCTACATTTATTCTGGTACCGTCATCAGTTGTTGCATTGATATCTAATCTGATTGATTTTCCATCATACTGAGTCTTTTTGTATTCGTTTGGATCTATCGTTACATCCTGTATGTGCGGCTTTCCGTTGAGTATTGCATTAAGCAGAGATATTAGCCTATGTTTTTTGTCGTTTGAACCAAAGAGCCTGCAGAATATGTAGTCGTTTGTTGGCGACATGAGGTTTTTGTATTTTGTATGCGTATTGTGTGTCATGAAGCGATGAGTAATTATAAGCCATATGTATAAGATATTTTACCATATTTATGTAGTTGCTATTGTTGGTTACATAAATAGAGAGACAGATGAATTTAAATGTATTCTGCAACATCAGAGGCATACTTGCGACATGTGTGGAATGTATAAATCGCTTCTCCATATATTCATCTTGTTGAATCGCTTTAATAAAATAAAAACACTTATTAGTAGTCAAGATACCATAAGTAAATCACTACTTGTTGTGCGTATGATATTCGCTAATCAACAAACAGGATAATCAAACATGTTATCTAACACTGTGATACGCTTCTGCAACAAATAATATTACAAGTCACTCTACGTTATTATTGAAGATCTAATCCCCAGATATTAATCCAATACTTCTAAATGTATTATATAAGATAATTATCTGCAAACCTTAGCAATGCGCCACACACTGAAATTCTCGATGATACTTACATTAATACAAACAACTAATACCTATCAATTAACATTAATCCACGTCTTTTATGATTATAAATATCTTTGGATATTAACATTAAACGACCAATTATCATTTCATCAAGAGACATACTAGAATCACGAACATACATCAATCTACACACAGTTTCATCATATTTTCTTAATATATCAACATTACGAATTTTATAAATACTACACATATTGGATGAACTTATAAAGCCCCTCATAGACTCTGACATCTTTTGAGCCTCAACAACTATCTCTGAATTCTTATCCTCGCGCTTCTCTATAAATTTTTGTATATGGTTTAAAATAATTTGCATTATATCATTTGTTGCGATATTGAATTTTTCATCATAATATACAGACAAATAAGTAACATCTTTATTTCTATATACCTGTACCGCAAACTTTTTTAACAGATGTTTGTCAACATCTTTTAGTTTTAGATCATTATTTATGTAAACTATATGAGACTGAAGATGAGAAATATATTCGTCCTTGTATTTATCTATATAATCTTTAATACCATCACATATATTTTTAAAATCTATTTTTTTATGCTTTTGTATGCGCAAAAACCTTATAAAATCAACAAATTCCTGCAAGTATGTACAAACAAAAGCGTTGAATAAAATGTCAGCCATCTTTGAGTGCACTGCTAGCAATTCATCATCTTGAACTCTTATCCAATGATCCTCAGCATTTGATACAATTTTAACCTCAATATTAGTAAATGCTTCGTTATTTCTCTTAATTATATCAATTATACCTGATAATACAGGGTCTCTTGGTATATTAGACATGTAATTTTGAGACACATAATTTGTTTGATTAGTAAATGTATTATCAAGATTATTGTGTATATCTGCACTAATTATTTTATGTTCCTTACCGAATTTGCAATAATGCTTTACCAAAAGACAAAATATCTCTATATTTTCTTTTTCAAAACATAAGTTAACTCTATCCTTAATTGTATTTTGAATATTCGTAACTTCATTCATACTTGTTGCCATATCATATATTTCTTGGTCATATTTAAATATCGCGCAGTAGTTTTTCACGTCTCTGTATTTTACAAGGTAAAAAACACTGTCATCATAGAATATATCTCGATCTGTATTTCTTGTATTAATTTTTGTCGCAGCATTTCTGTCATTATCTTTGCATAGAAGACAATCGTTTGTGCGCAACAAGGCAACAAGTATTAGTATTATTGATACATATCGACTAATCACGACAATACAACAAAAACACCATCAATGTACATAAAGACTAGCACTATATAGTTAATTTTATATTAATTTGTGAGATCACAACGAAGAAAATATTGATACAATACAATAATCCAATTAATATATCATGCTGTATTGAAACAAATCAAATAAAAGATAATGCGACGATGATACATCGCACTAATTTTTAAGCTGGAGCTTCTACTATTATGCAACCTTCTTTTTCTTGGAAGAACCGAAGCCAGCTGATTTTGCTATTTGACTACGACGCTTTGCGTAGTTAGGAGCTACAACAGGATAATCTGTTGGGAGATTCCATCTCTCCTTGTATTGAGCTATTGTCATACCATAAACTGTGTTAAGGTGTCTCTTGAGCATCTGAAGCTTTTTTCCATCTTCTAGACAAATTATGTAGTCGTCGTGCACAGAATCCTCGATTGAGATTGACTTGTGCATCATAGGTCTCTTCTGCTCCATCTCTGTTTCGATAGATAGCTGATGAATCATTGAAGACAAGCTCTTAAGTACATCTCCCATATTATCGATCTCTACTTTATGATTTGGATTAGAAATATATGCTGCACCCAACTTTATTGTCAATTCCAACAAGTTGTTAACTTGATTGTTGCTTTCTGACATTGTTAAATTCCAAAAAAAACTATTTCATAACTATATTGTAGTATAATCTGCTCAATAAATCAATATGTAAAATAATTTTATTTAAAAAAATAAATTATTTTTTTATAAATCAAATCTACACGATACTAAAAATTTCTTAGATTGTATTCATGGCATGTAATGTGTTATATTTTCTGGGTCAGGTCATATAGCTATCTCCGGATATATCATTTCATGTTTAAGCTGTCTGTATTGAAGCGCCTCAGGCCCAATATTTTACTTGTACCCAAAACCGTCTTATATGTCGGTATATACTCCATGATGTTAAATCTTTCTTCTGCAGTTGTATACGCTAATATAGGTCTATTACTTACAAAAAATGTTGGAATTAACAGTGCTCAATTCGGTATTTTTGAATCTATTGTTACGTTTTTGGGTTATAGCGCTAGATTTATATGCGGGTGGGTAAGCGACTACATTAAAAACCGAAAGATAGTAATAATTATTGGCTGCATAGCTGTTATGTCGTCAAACATTTTATTAGCATACTCAGCTTCAATGCTCTTTGCAATCTTCACTAGATGTCTTGGTAGACTAGGACATGGACTACAATCTGTATCGAGAGCACTCCTTATAAACGATGTCACAGACAAAAGAAATAAGGGAATTGCATATGGGATATCGCGCAGTCTTGGTACATTTGGGTCTCTTGTAGGAACTCTTGGGCTATACATATTTACAGAAAAATTTACATACAGTATAGACGTAACAAAGCTAGTTTTTTTTATGTCAATCCCGCCATTAATAGCAGCTATATTTGTTGCAAAAAAGATTGAAGAACCCAAAACAAACGTTAGTACAAACAACAGTGCACACAACAATCGCACAGACAAGCCAAGTCATAATATATTTAGCGGCATATACAGGCTTGGTGGTAAATTCTGGTTATTCATGGTGGTTTCAATTTTATTTTCTTCTGTATGTGTAAGTGATGTTTTAGTTATGACAGCAGCAGTAAAAAAATACAATACAACAGAGAACGCAGTAAATCTGATGTCTACATTAATGAGCTCTTCGGCTGTTATTGCAGGATACATATGCGGATATTTATCCGAGAGAATCGGTAAATACAGAATACTACTGATTGTTTTTTTCTTGAAATTTATTGCACAATGTTGGATTGGACAAGACGTAGAATATCATTCTTTTCTATGCGCCCTATGTATATCTGGTATACCTATGATTGTTTTACAAAATATCCCTGAATCTATAGTTGCTGACCTTGCGCCAAAGGAGCATAGCGGCATTGCGTTCGGAATCTACTATTCCTTGATAGCATTGTCAATCGGCTTCGGATCTTCTGTATTTGGAAAATTATTAATGCATCACGGCATGCCTGAAGCTATGCATATGCTTTCTCATGTTAGCTTTATTGTATTGTGCTTACTGGTTCTATTCGAGATGTTCGGATTTTTGCGAAATACCAATAAGAACTAGATGTAAATATGTCAGATACAATGAGTTCCATCGTATTACATCGTAATGCAGAACAGGGTTTGTATAGAATAATCGCTGCACAAAATAATAAATATATCTTATTCTCCGGCTTTTGTTTTGGTATCGCTGGGTCTCTATCATTGTCTCTGCTGCCTAATTTTGTACGCAATATCATGGGGTGTGACGCAAAATCCTTCGGAGACATGAACGCCATCATCCTAGCAATAGCATTCGCATTAAGATCATGTTCTACATTTGCAATTGATATTGTTGCAGACAAAAAAACATTTCTAAAGATTGGAATTATAATAGCCTTAATCAGTAAGGCATTTATGGTTTTATCTTTCTCGATATTTATGATATTCATAGCAAAGATTATGGATCGTGTATCGAAGGGGGTAAGGACATCATCAATAAATTTCATGATATGCGATAACAATATATCTGGCAAACATAGCGATGTTAAACTTTTTTCCCAATACGATGCATCACATACAACAGGAATATTGTGCGGGCTATTTCTTGTTAAAATGATTTGTAGTATCGAAATAAATGAAAATTTAAAATACAGACTTGTATTTCTCTTGTCAATTCCATTTTTACTCTATTCTTATGCTCTTGCAAACAAAATTATCGCACTAGATGCCAATAAACATAACGATAATAACAAAGTATTGCACAAAATTACATATGATAATTTCATAGCATTAGTATTACGAACAAAACTTTTACCAAAAAAATATTGGCTCAATTTACTGTATATTTTTATAGTTATGCTCTCTTATTACGATATTGGGTTCCTACAATTCAAAAGCTGCGACCTTGGTATTACTAACGACAAGATTGCAATACACCAAATAATTTATAATGTATTCATCATTATATCATCAATAATTAGTGCAAAAATATTGTTCGTTTTGAACAGTAGAACAAGATTTCTAATTGGGTCTACTCTATCCTGTTTTGCAAATTTGATAGGTATATTCGCGTCAAATTACACATCAATGATGTTTGTCTATATATTTGGAGGCTTACATATTGGAATAATGCATGGACTCATGTACTCAATTCTAACTGGATGTATACAGCCAAATCTTACAAAAAATGGGCTAGCAATTTTTTATCTTTCCGAAGCTGTCGCTCTTTTTATTGGCAATATTTTTGCTGGAAGAATGGGTGACATAGCAATATTTTTCAGTCTGCCACAATCATCTGGTCCATTTATATTCGGAATCATATTGTCGTCTATTGCAATATTATGTGCAACAAGAATAAAAGATTGAATATTGAAAGTAACAATTTTTCAGACTAACATAACACAATTTATAATAAAAAAGCCCAGACAAAATAGCCTGAGCACTACGCCATAATTCTAAATTACAAAGAAGAATGATGTCTAAAAAAATGCGATCTCAAGGCTGGTCTAAACCATGTGTCGTCCATAAAATCATAGTCATAATCAAAATCATTAAAATATGAGCAGGAGCCAGAATTGCACATATTCTTATTGTTGATATCCCCATCCTTCATCTTAAACATTAGCTTTTTCTTGATGCCGGCAACGTCCCCAATCTTAATACTGTCTAGAGAATTCTGCAAATTATTCAATATATTTGAAGCAGAAATATCTCCAAGAGACTGATCTACAAGAGTTATTGTATAATATAACCACTGCACACTATTCATATTATTTAATTCTGATTTTATCCTATTTTTCGCTTTCTTTAGTTTTTCATCATCTATCTTGAGATCTTCCAATATTTTAGCAATACTTACATTCTTGATATTTGCGCTACATTTATATCTAATTGAGAAGTTATTTTTTTCAAAATTAATTGACGCCTCAAATTGAGGGATATCATTCAAGATTGCCAAAAGTAACTGAAGAATCAATATTTGTTGAGCAGTATCCACCGAATTAAGATCGTAGCGTACCTGCAATATACGCGACCTACTCTCTTCAGACTTATTATCCTGGGATCCATTTTCGCCCCTGCTCCTCACAATTCTTGACATCGATTCTGATTCGCCAACATAAGTAGGATAAATAGTCTCATTCGTTTTACTATTCTTTTTCGTACTTGTCTGATTATCTAATACCTTTGTATTATTTTCTATTGCCCTGAGTTCATCAACAAATGCTTCACTAACTCCGGAATATATAACAAAAGCATTGCTTGGATGGAAAGTCCTTGCGACCCCCTCTTTAATTTTATCTTTGCACTCATTATAGATCATAGGAGCTCCATCAAGACCTGTCATTATATCAAGAACTCCAAGCATTCTGTTCTTTTCCTCGTTTAATATAGTAGATCTTGTACCGTTGGATTGGGCTGAATATATTATGTATATCATGTTATTCTTGTTCAGAATTCCTCTTTGCTTGATTGTATTCTCCATGTGTCTTAATAAATACAATGTATCCTCGTTCTTTTTGTACCCGAATACTATATATTTGTGCTGCTTATCATCTTTTATTCTAACTGCTGTTATTTGGTTATCTAATTTTTTGACTGACACGGGATTTGCATCTTCTTTGGCATAATTTGACTTATCATTGCTTGACGCATTCTTTACGGAAGCAGAATTCTTGTTGCTTGCTTGATTGTCCTGAGAACAAAATGAAGATGGAATGCAAAATGCATATAGACAAACCATAAAAGCTGTTAAGTCTTTCTTAAGCATACTAGACACCATAAAAACAATTCCTGACCTAGCTACAGTATAACATATCGCATAACATTTATGCAAGATTAGCATGAATTATTTTGTATTTATACTATACATCTTGTGCTAACAATCGAAATTAACTATAGATATATCTATAAATTACGTTTTATCATCTTGATTACAAACTACGTATCCGAACAACATACAATGTATTATCAATATTTATAATTGTATATACTATAAAATTATATATCTCAACAAGATTTACATATTATATCACATATTTTTTTCTTTGTATCTTCGATCCTCATTGACGCAAGGTTATTACTCATACTCGTCATGACATCTAAATCTTGTATTATTTTTAAAATCATATCAGCCATGTCCTTGTCAGTCATGCGATCTTCCCAGTATATTTCTGCAGCATTTCTATTGTATAAATACAATGCATTATATGTTTGATCACCGTTTATAGACTGAAGAAGCGGTATTAATATTGATGGTTTTGCGAATCCTATAATTTCAAACACAGAAGATGCTCCTGAGCGTGATATTACCAGATCAGATTCTTTATACAGGTCTCCGATATTATCAAAAAACGGCTTAACGACATGCTTTATTTTAAGTTTATCGTATAGATCTGTAACCGCAACAAGATCTTCTTGTAATACCTGATGATATACAAATATATCCTTAGTCTTAGCTACCATTGCAATTGCCTTCACAACTACTGTTGAAAAAATTTTGGCGCCTTGGCTACCACCTATTATCAAGACAGTCGCTGTATTCGTATATGTTTTTGGACAACAATTTTTGTATTCGTCATCAAATCTTGTGGGATTACCTACGTATACCGTGTTTTTACACCGAGATTGTACACCATCAAAAGACATGATAGCTATGTTTGCCATACGGCATAACAGAGCATTCGCCTTTCCAATGACAGCGTTCTGCTCATGCACAACAGTTTTTATACCAAGAATTTGCGCGGCAAACGTCGGTGGCACCGATGGATAACCACCAAAGCCCACCACCATGCATATCTTTTTTCTACAGAACAGGAATTTAACAAAGAACCTTGCTATGTTCAGGATCAAAAACATATACAAAAGTATACGAGGATACGTCCTTGAATAAAACTTATACGCGTCAAGTTTATACTTGTCCGGTAAGTACTTTATACCGCGATTATCAGTTATAAACATACATCTATATCCGCGACTTACCATCTCGTCAGCAAGAGACACGGCCGGGAACACATGTCCACCAGTACCTCCGGCAGCAAAAATAATTACTTTGTCTTTACCATGCATTAATCTTCATCCTGGTCTTGTTCTTCTTGTGAAGCTATGTATTCGTCTCCTTGTTGCTGGTATCCTTTATTTGCAATATTTATGCTGCCATAGCTGTCATCGTCATGCGATTCATCTTTGTCATCTGAGCTATCGATGTTTTTTGGCAAGAGTGTTCTATCGATCTCAGACATATTTACAGCACCAAAACTCTTTTTTATTTCACCAAGTATATCTATTTCCGACTTTTTTACATGTGGTGTCTTGATTTTTTCTCCAACTATTTCTGATATTTTCTGAGCAAGATCCTGTTGCTTAGTATTGAGCTTATAATCTTCATCTGAATCTGTGTAGTCTTCTGTATTAATTTGAGAATCACCTGAGAATTGAGATGTCTTCGCAATTATTACTATAGAACACGACAATACCTGATACGCGTTTACTAATCCATTAAAGTATTGCGATTGATTCAATAGTATTTGCCATGCATACAGCAGAGTATTCTTACTAAATTCTTCATGCTTCTTGTCCAACGTTTTTTCGACTATCATTTTATATAGCGAGTTCTGTAGGCCCTTAAAAACCATATAAGGATCCGCCGAAGACTCGATAAGGTGGTGGCAGAACCTAAGAGCGTCATAGTCCTTGCCGAGCAAAGCAAGCTGCAGCAGATTCCGTATATCTGATTCCGTACTGCTGCCAAGAACATGTACAATTGCTGCCTTGGTAATTTTCTCGCCGCCACAGTACATGATAGTTTGCTCGAGCAACGATATTGCATCTCTCGCAGATCCTTGCGCTTCTGAAGCAATCAGGTTTGCTGCCTCACTGCCTATTTCCTGTGATTCGCTTTTGCATATATACTTAACACGGTCGGCTATAATACTATCGGGAATTTGATTCAGCTGAAACGTAACGCATCTCGACAAAATCGTCTCGGGTACCTTATTTTTTTCAGTTGTAGCGAATACAAATTTGACGTGCTCCGGAGGCTCTTCCAGTGTTTTTAAAAGAGCGTTGAAAGCGCTTTTAGAAAGCATATGGACCTCATCTATGATAAATATTTTATATTTACCGTTGACTGGCGCATATTGACACGAATCTATTACGGATCTTATATCATCAACACCCGTTCTACTTGCCGCATCAAACTCGAGTACGTCAAGATGTTGGTCTTGGTCCATTGCAACACACGACTTACAAACACCGCATGGATTTGATGTTGGGCCGTTATCACAATTTAGGCATCTCGCAAGTATTCTTGCTATGGTTGTCTTCCCAACCCCTCTTATACCGCAAAACAGGAATGCGTGAGGCATTTTACCTTGTTCGATTGCAGACTTGATTGACTTAGTCAAAACATCTTGGCCGATCAAGTCATCCAGCTTTTTTGGCCTGTATTTTCTGCTTAAAACTACGTAACCCAAGGAAGCCCCCACAAACGGATAGTTACAATCACAATTGTATCAGCTGCCACCACAACATCACAAGGACCGTATATATTAACAACTAGTTAATTTATCTGGATTTTATACGCGTCAATACACTTAAAATACAATTTGCAATGGCAGAATTATATTATAGAAGTGTTATTGACTGACAATTATTTTAAAGGTGTTATTATGATTTTAAAGAAATCGCGCATATTTGACTTGTTCTGCATATGCTCCTTCTCTCTATTGCAATTCGTAGATCTTAACGCTTTCTCAAAAAAATGCAAAGGAGAAGTGAAGGTAAAAAAAGAAAACCCTTGCGCAATAGAAAAGAAGGGCGGCAAACTAGGCGAGACGAACGAAGAAAAAGAGGTCTTCAAAAATTTAACAAATGTTATAAACAAACATTATTCGCAATATCAAGCAACTGATAACTGTCCAAATATTGATACATCATGCGTTAGTGGAGTGCTAACGGCTGTACATGAAGTAAGAGTTAGAAACGTTGAAATTTTTAACGCAATACTTGGCACAGAACATCCACTAAAGTCTGCGGCAAAATGGTTAGCTGATTATGCAGGTAACCTACAATCTTTCAAAAAAGGCTTTGAAAAATTAAGACAAGATTTCGAGAATGCTATCAAGGCTTACAAGGAATGTGTTTCCAAAGCAGATAAGGAGAAAGCTAAAAACGCGAAAAAAGCGGCTGGTCAAGAGAAGAAAGGATCTGACAAGATAGTAAAGCACTACAACAAACTCGTTGAGATGGCAGGTCATTGCGTAACAATGAATGAACAACTATTGCATCACATGGATCTAAACAATCTAGATGCATTGGTAAATACTGTCAACGCTGCATTTGTTGTATTGCAAGAAGCATGTTTCGCTATAACTAATACAAATATTTACGGGGAAAAAATAACTGATCAATATTCAAAAGTACTTAAGATGGCAAAGCAATTACCGCAATCATTTAAAGAGACATTTAAGATCAACGTTGAAAAATTAATCAAGCAAAATAACGATAATTATAATAAACTCATAGAATATGTCAATAAACAAATTCAAAAACAGGGCCTAACTATGATAAAAGAGATCGAGAACGCATTTGAAGCAAATCAAATAGAGCAACAGCAGCAAGAGGCCATCAACAATTACGACAAATCTGTTTTGGAAGTTGGAAAATTAGAAACCGATAAAGACAAAATGCCTAATAAAATCAAAACACCGGACAACAGCATATTAAACGACGACGACGAAGATAGTGAAGATGGACCTGAAGAAGAATAGAGTCTCAATAATTTTTCAAAAAACCGCCGGCACGGCGGTTTTAATGTCTCTCTCGCAAGATGCTACAATCATTATGTGGTGACGTTTTGAGTTTACTATGAACATAATAACTCACATTGACGATATAGATCTTTCCAGTATTGCTTGTAAGATAGAGTCTGTTGCTATAGACACAGAGACCATGGGGCTTATGCCACACAGAGACAGGCTTTGCGTCGTACAGATGTGTTTCGGAGACAACGATGTACATATCGTCCAAACAAAAAACTACGTAAAAGCCGATAATATCCGAACAATTCTTGCAGATACATCTGTACAAAAAATATTTCACTATGCCAGATTCGATATCATGATGCTATACCACTATCTTGAAACTATGGCAGACAATTTATACTGCACTAAGATAGCGTCTAAGCTATGCCGTACATATTCATCCTCTCATGGCCTTAACGCGCTATGCCAAGAACTTATCGGATGCAGTCTTGCCAAGAGCGAAACACATACAGACTGGAGTCGCGATGTGCTTACACAAAAGCAGCTTGAGTATGCCGCATACGATGTATTCTACCTACACAGAATTAGGGACAAACTCAACGAAATGCTGGAGCGCAACAACCGTACCGAGATGGCCAAGAAGTGCTTTGATTTTATGCCGACGAGATGCATGCTTGATCTAATGGTTGGCGATCATTATGATATCTTCTCTCACAGCTAATTGATTTTTGATTCACATATTGTTGTTTATACACAAACAGTAATACGGGCGTAGCCAGAGAAGAATATTACCAGTAACGCGAACGCATGTTAAAATAAATATAACCACCAAAAACATACGAATATGGAGATGTTAATATGTCTCAGTATCCATCCAATCCAAAAGATTCAAACTTCTCTCCCGTATTAAAACTACTAGACCCGAAGAACGATTATGTATTCAAACGTGCATTTGGCGAGCCAAAAAGAAAACACATATTCATGGACTTCTTAAACACAATACTAAAAGACCAGGTATCGCCAATAGTAGATCTGAAGTATATCACAATCAACAGTGATGTATCAAGTGAGAATACAGCAAGTGCATTTGTGGATGTGATGTGCACTGGAAAAGACGGGACAAAGTTCATACTAGAAATGCAAAAGAGCTTTGATCCATTCTTCGTGAAAAGACTCGTATCATACTCATGCGGTGTATATATGAGACAGAAGGAGATGTTCACGGAAGAACAGAAGGAAGAGCTAAAGCAAAAACACAACAAGAAAAGGCTGTCTGGCTATGAAGAGATGTATCCGGTTAGACTCGTGGCTATATTGGAGCATTCGATATTCCCGCAAAAACAAAACTATCTTGCGCACTATAGAACTGTAGACATCTTGCAAGATCCAACAGGATTAGAAATAGATGAGATATCATATACTGTGTTGGACCTACAGAAGTTTAACAAGAAATATAAAGACCTGAAAGATGACATAGACAGATGGGCATACTTCTTCAAGAATGCGCAAAAAATAGATCAGGATACATACATAAATCTTACAAGAGATAACAACATCTTTGTGGATGTATATAAGGCTGTCAACGAAACATCATTTACAAAAGATGAATTAGATGTAATAGCTAGCATTAACAGAGCAAGGGAAATAAACGAAGCTGCAAGAGACTATGAGATGGATTGTGCCCTTGAAGAAGCTGAGAGGATTGGTATGGAGAAGGGTATGGAGAAGGGTATGGAGAAGGGTATGGAGAAGGGTATGAAGGATGGGCTCGAGAAGGGTATGAAGGATGGGCTTGAGAAGGGTATGAAGGATGGGCTTGAGAAGGGACTACAAGAGGGGATGAAGGAAGGCGAGAAAAGCGCCAAAATTAAAATTGCAGAAAATCTAATCAAAATGAACATATTAACCGTAGCACAGATAGCTAATGCATCAGGACTGGAAGAGAAGGAAGTGGAGAACATACTGAAAAATATTAAATGATTTTGATGTATTCGCGCAAAGAATATAGCGTGTTAAAATAAGCTAATAACACAATACAATAACCAAGATCAGTATGCACAAACAATTTAGAAACATTTTTGCCGCACTATCGACACTACTCATAACATCCGGCTGTACGAACAACAACCGAGACGTACAGGATGTTATAAGTAAATTTGAGCGAGCTATCAAATCGGACCAGCATAAAAACAAGAATGCGCGAGAGAAAATAGATAAAGCCGTAAATAACATATGGCAATCCAACAAAGGCAATCTCGAGACGTATTTTAGCCAATCGAGCAATGCTAACCCAATGGTCCTGCAAGATCTTTGTACCTTGATGAGACTGATGTACAACGATAGCCTCCTGTCAAATCAATATAGATATGCAATTGCCAAAGATGTGCTTGGTATGTTAAGTAAAAATTCGCACATGATAAATGAAGGCGTCCTAGAAGATGTATGTAAGGCCTTAGCCAGAGCATTATGCCAACATGGATTGGAGCCAAAACAGCAGGCTGAGGCTGTAACAGAATTGCTAAACCTAATACACAAAAACAAATCCAAAATAAAGGCTCGGGCGCTGGAGCATATCTGTACCGCGCTGGCATCAATCCTAAATCCAGACAATGAAACAATACCGAACAGAAATAATATCGTTGATAATTTACTGAATCTAATCAACGAGAATCAGGCCAAGCTAAATAAAAAATCATTAAGCGAGATTTGCGGCGCATTGAAAAACTCCACCCAAGCACAAACCCAAAACGAAAGAACCACATCTGCATTACTAACATTAATAAACAACAATAAAGCTAAAATAGATGAGGCGGCATTTGGACATATCTGCGGAGCATTAGCGTATGTACTGTACAAAGATAATGCCGCAATCAAGAACAGGGATGGCTCGATATCAAAATTATTGTCAATCATCAAGGATAATAAAGCGAGAATTGGTAATTGTGGATCGCGTGAGTTATCGTTGGCTTTGATGCATGCTCTAGACCAAAACAACTCAAAGATTGCTAACAGAAATGCGATTATAGAAGACATATTGTCTCTGGTGGGAAAATGCAAAGTTACGACGGATGATTGCCAAACGCTATCGTTCTTATGTGGCGCTTTAAAGAATGTATTGGATCCGGCTAATGCGTTAAATGTACAAGCTAGAGACAAGATTATCGCTGGCCTGCTGTCTGTAATAAAACAATTAAAAATTGATGACAGCCTGATGTTGTTCCGATATTTCTGCACCGCATTTGATGATATCAATGAAGCGTTTGTCAATGTATTGCACAAGAACAACAAGGGTATCACAGGTTTAGAAGGAATCATTGAAGATATTCTGCAAATTATAAAAACAAAATTCAAGCGCTTTTTCGACGATGTCTCCATGTCCGAATATACGCGTAACTCACTAAAATGCTTGTGTGTTGCGATTAATAGATTGTCGGCCGCTAACGAGCTCTCTGGTATTAGTGTCACAGCGAAATTACGCATGATAAATTCCGTCTTAAGCCTTCTGTCCGGCAAAAACAATGCACTAACGGAAAACGATAAAAAGAATTTACAAGAGGTGGCAAAGAATATAGCTAGCTTAAAAACGGGGAATAACGAAGATATGTTAGCAAAGATTAAGGATGTATTAGATTCTTCAACAAACTCAGATAAGAAATCTATCAATAAGTAGGATGCGTCAAAAATAATCATGAATCGCATAATACCAAAGATACTCGTAGCATCCACTATTCTAACTGGATGCAACAATATCAACAAGCAGAGTTACAAGAGATATCGCGATACATAAATATATCTAAATCATCGTATGATCAAAGTATATATGATTTGCTAAAGAAGTTATCAACAAAAGAAGCTCAGGATACTCTCAGCAAGACAGAGAAAAATATCATCATGCAATATTTAACAAGATTATCCTACGAAGACTTATGGAAATATGTTGCGACTGGAAATAATCTAGTTGGCATTGAGTTATTTAGCAGGTTTGATAAATTTATAGAAACCAGAAACATAAAAATGCTTGATGACTTTATTCTCAAGCGCAAAGGCCTAGAGCTGAAGTTTGCGATACCTCTTAGCGAGCACTACTACCAAGTACCAGAAAAAACTCTTAATACGATGCGCAAGCATAACAATACAATGCTGAGGTATAAAATGCATCCGGATTTTGTGTATGGGTTTGAGCAATACTGGATCAAGGCTGTGCAACGAGTAAAACGTGCGCCGGAAATAATAAAGCGTAATGAGTTTTCTATAAAAAACATAGAGAGATTATTTATTCATAACATTATTTGGGGTGGTAGCTATAAACACACAGATAAAGCTCTTATATCTGATGTAATTGACGTATTAACAAAAAGAGTTGAGTATGAGATTAAAGCTAGAATTTTTAATTCACACGACTCAATAATACGTGGCTTATGCAATGATAGATACAGCATACATGGCAATATATACGGCTTCATACAACAGTGCCCAGATGCTGAGTCGCGTTTAAGAAGTGTAATACCCAATAACCTCGAATCATTTATGGCTACATACTCAGGAACATATTATAATGATCTATCATATTCTTCACGTCTAATGCGTCAAGACAAGGAATTTTCGAGAGCTCTTGATAATCTACTTGCAAAGCACCCCAACCTGTTTGTCGGTATAAAAGATGGCGACTGCATGTATCTTGACGAAAGCGAGAACGCCAAGAGCAATAAAGATGTACAGGCTGTATGTATGAAAAAATATTCGGACAAACAAAAACAAAAGATAAAGCAAATCAATGATGATATCACGCAAAGCATAAAGAACAAAGATACAAAGAAGTTGGTGGATGCTCTTGTTGATATGAGCAACATGCATACATTTGTAAAGATCAGAGACGATAACATAAAGCTTATGAATGTTAATATTGAATTCCTGAGGCTTTCTGTTAATCCACGTAGTGTTCAGAGTGATTTTGACAGAATTGTGCAGGACCTCAGGCATCAGGGTGTAAATTTGATGGAAAAGAATTTTTCTTATCATATTGACAAATATATGTTGGATTTTGTGCAAAAACTGGACAAGCATGATGACGTGATATCATGCCTGATGAATAAAAAAATATCATCTAAAATGAAAAAATCTATTCAAGAGCATTTAATGCGTATTGATAGTCGTGACCTTGTGCGCTATTGGAGATACGATGATCTTGTATACGAGGCGTTGTTTAAGAGGGTTATTGCTCTACTTTCATCTGGCGACGAGAAGAGGATAGCGGAAGAGATGCCGGTGTATTGGTATGGCCTTAGAGAGTTACACTGGTTTAGCGATCCATATTATCATAAGAAAATTAATGTTCCCTCTGAGATAATTGGTCTTCTCCAAAAATATTCTCATATACTTGACGGGGTCAACCATATTTATGGTAGCATTATGTCGCTTAGTGACTTTGTTGGAGATAAATAGATCTACATGAGAATAACAAATATTCATGACCGCTTGGCTATTAAATTGTTTTACTTCATAGTTGATAATTAGTTCTAAAGAATTGTGCGGAATTATGGATGTAAGTTAATAT
Organism: uncultured Alphaproteobacteria bacterium; assembly: GCA_947367345.1. Classification (GTDB taxonomy): domain Bacteria; phylum Pseudomonadota; class Alphaproteobacteria; order RUG11792; family RUG11792; genus CANBDL01. The sequence continues at coordinate 25,362 of CANBDL010000005.1, forward strand.
GAGTAACTTGTTACGAATTATGTCGTGGCACCAAAATTAAAACTCATCCATGTGTTTTGTATTGACGTATATGGCTCCTTGTAACACAGCAAATACAGCTATGTTATCTTTCGAACGCACAAATATTTGCATCAAGCTCTTCATTACTTGCACTTCCATCTTGTACAGGAAAGCATCCGCAGATATCTTATGAATTACTAGTTAGCATCTCTGCTGTCTTTCAATGATCTTCCTATATAACAAATCACAAGAACAACACATAATGTAATGCAATTCCAAAGAATATTTATAAAAAAGATATTTACGTCTGGACCATATAAACTCTTCATCACTCCCCTAAATACACCAGATATCGAGCAGGCAAACGCGCAAAGACACTGGAAAATCCCTATCGCTGCCCCTCTAATATTAGAAGGTACAGCATCTATGGCGCATGCCTGAAGCAATCCAAACGATATTGTCAATGTCCCAACCATAATAGGACCAAATAATAACACCATAAATATCGATGATTTCATGAAAAGCAATATAATATCGCAAATAATAAATACAACAATAAACCACATGAATACGATATACTTATTCTTCATCTTTTCTGTAAAGATAGCTACAGGAGTTGCAAACAAAGAAGTAAAGAAGTGTATCAACACAAAAATCAATGGTGATAAGTATTCCTTTCTATACATCGCATCAAAATGCACGTTTCCATCAAAATATGACTTTATTGTAAAATCAGAAATCTGAGCAATATAAAAAAAGAATGCAATAACTGTAGCAAGCCAAAAACGTACACCAAGCCTGGTCAATATAACATATAAAGATTTCAATGACTTGAGAACATCAAAATCTCTTAAGCTAGGTTTTCGTCTAACAGAATCCATTGCTTCTGCTGATTTTAATAGCCCTCTTGACTTACCATATTTAATAGCGATAACCAAGATACATGTTGCAAAAAAAGACAAGCACAAAGCAACATTTAAAACAAGCGAATGATTGAGAGCAGAGTATTTAAGAATAAGCACATTAATAATACTTCCAACAACACACCCCATAGATCCTGCAGACTGCTTTAACATAAAACATTTTATACGATAATTGTCTGGTACGCTGTTAGATATGTAAGAATCCCTCACACTCCCCTGAAGACCGTTAAAAAATCTTTCCAAAAACTTTGCAACCACAAGCATATATCCAATCTTAGATATATCAGCAATTGCAATATGAGCACCAGACGACAAGGCACGAGAAAACAAAATCCCGAGATATCCAATTAAAACCCAATTAATCTTTTTTCTACTATAATCGCTAAGCAATCCAAATATACACTTAGACCACAAACTAATAAAATAAAAAAACGAGTCCAAAGCATTCATACTCAAGATATCAAAACCACAATTAACTGTTAAAAAAGACGACAGAGTACTAAATGCCATAATACTCGACATATCAGAGATCATGACGGCTAACAAAAGAATTATTATGTGAGCCGGTATTCCTGAGAAATATCTAACAAAATACGACATTTAATGTGTCACTCTCTCTCGTTCTTCCATATACAAAGCCTTAACTATGTACGAGAAGATGATCATAGTCTAAAACCTCATAGAAAGCTTCAATCGACCACGTTCATCCGTCCCAATAACCTTTGTCTTGACGATCTGACCAACAGACAATACATCTTCAACTTTATTGATGCGCCCTTCTGCAATATTGCTTATATGAAGAAGACCATCCTTCGATCCAACAGAAATAAATGCGCCAAAACTTGTAATCTCAACAACAGTACCATCAACAAGATCTCCCAGATCGCATGATACGCAGATATTTCTTATTTTTTGTATTGCGGAGTCGAGATTCTGCTTCGTGGCAGCATATACTGATATAACTCCTGTATCTTCTATTTCTATCTTTGCGCCGGTTGAATCGCATATTTCCTTTATATTTTTCCCACCAGGCCCAATCAGATCTCTGATCTTATTCTTCGGTATGGAAATATTTTCTATTCTTGGGGCATTATCACAAACAGAGTCTCTGTTCTTTGATATTGTATTGCTCATAATACCGAGAATCCTCTGAACACCAGTCCAGGCTTGACCAACGGCCTTCCTCAAGATATCTGGATTGATGCCATCAATCTTAAGATCCATCTGAAGTGCCGTTATACCATTTGGGGTGCCGGCAACTTTGAAATCCATATCGCCTAAAGCATCCTCGTCCCCTATTATGTCAGACAATACAACATATTCATCGCCATCTTTGATCAAACCCATAGCTATCCCTGCAACAGGAGATTGCATTGGTACTCCAGAAGACATTAGGGCCATTGAAGCTCCACAAACAGTAGCCATGGATGACGAGCCATTTGATTCAGTTATCTCTGAGACAACCCTAATCGAGTAAGGGAATACAGATTTTGGTGGCAAAACAGCCTGAAGAGCTCTGGATGCTAGCTTACCATGGCCTATTTCTCTACGACTAGGAGCACTAAGCCTACCGCATTCCCCAACGGCAAACTGATGAAAATTATAATGGAGTACAAAGCTCTCTTTCCTCTCGCCATATATGTCATCCACAATCTGGGAATCAGAAGAGCTACCCAAAGTAACAGTCACAAGGGCCTGAGTCTCACCGCGAGTAAATAAAGAACTACCGTGAACAACTGGCAAAACATCAACATCGCAGGCTATCTGCCTTATCTCTTCTGGAGCACGGCCATCAATGCGGCTTTTATTCTTTATTACATATTCACGCATTATGGACGAAACACATAGCTTGAATCCGGCATCTATCACACTCTCACAATAAGAATCACAATATTTCTGAACAACATTCTTTTTGATAGATTCCAAGCATGATCTTCTTTTTAATTTCGAAGTTGTACAGATTGCACCAAGAAGATCATCATGATATTCATTATCTATCAGATCAACCAAAGCCTTCCTCTCCGACCCGAATCCGTCATAATCTGGCTTATCTTTTTTAGACTTTGATACAAAATCCTCGATCATATCAAGTACTGGCTTTATTCCATTATGACCATACAATATTGCATCAACAATTTTGTCACCAGGCAATTCACATGCATCGGCCTCAACCATCAAGATGCTATTTTTTGTGCCGGCAACATAAAGATTCAATATTGGATTTTGATTATGGCAGCAATCCACCCCAGCATTTAATACGAAGTCGCCGCTAACATTATCAATACCAACCCTGGATATAGCAACAGGAGTATCAAAAGGAAGAGACGATGCACACAGAGCTGCAGAGGCCCCTATAACAGAGGCAATCTCGGGAGGGCAGCACTCGTCAAAACTGAGTACAGTGCAAATCACCTGAACTTCATTAAAAAAGTCGTCTGGGAAGAGTGGTCTCAATGGACGATCAATAAGACGCGAAACAAGAGTTTCTCTATCTGAAGGCTTACCTTCTCTCTTCACGAAGCCACCAGGAAACTTACAAGCAGAATAAAATCTTTCCTGATAATTAATGACAAGTGGGAAAAACGACACATCTTCTGATTTTTTATCTGACTTAGTGACGGTACACAAAACAGTTGTATTACCGTATTTTACTAAAACAGACATTTCGGCTTGACGAGCAATTCTGCCTGTTTCAATGATCAATTTTACACCATTCCACAAAACAGAACTTCTAACAAGACTAAACATGCGACTAAAACCCTACTGCCAAACAAACACTAGCTCCATAATTGGACCAGTAAATGTGATAGTCATATATAATGTGATTATACCACATCTAAACAAAATTTCAATGGAACCAAGGCGAATAATGCAATAGAAAATATGGCATAAATTAACACAAAAAATATACAATTATTTATGCCGACAAAGAAATGTCAAATATTCATGGCAAACACATAATTCAACTCAGATATTCGGTATAAAATTAGACATGCTAAAATCATACATCTACTTCGGAATAAAAGCGGAATAAAAATAAAAACAAAACAACCACAAATGCAAGATATAAAAACCTACTTCTGAAGACAAACATAGTATTTTACTTATACTAAACCTTATTAACATATTTTTTATATTGTTTTATAAATGGCAAAACACACGATAATATAGTGCCCTCTATATCATTGACCTCGACAGGAGAATTTTCGTATTTATATCTACATACAATAACAAGATCAAGTGGTTTACACATAATAACATGAGTTTTGTACTTGTGAATAACGCTCTTTAGGCCATAAATAAATAAAACACATCCAACAGGCAACACCACGGTATGATTATTTGTATATCCAAGGCCCCAGTCAAAAAATTTAACATCCATATTGTAATATTTGCTCATCATAAATTGTTTTGCAAACATGTAAATCTCATTCATTGTTAAGAAATAATCACAAGACCCCTCCAGAGAGATGCAAGCATTCTTATCGGTTATCTCATACGGTTCAAGACTATTGCCAAAAATATTTGGCAAATAATGATTAAAAATATTCTCTTTACACTTCACATCAACGCCATCACATAATAAAGAAATCGTTTTCACAATTTGAAACAATACAGTATAGTTTGCATTGCTATAATGATTTACCAACGATACATCATCCAATTTTTTTCCATCTAAGCGTCTCTCTTTGATGTAATTCTCGAACAATTTGCTATCAATATCACGTAAACCACTTTTATGACAAACAAAACTACCAATCGTTTTGTTACACAATTTTTCAAAAATTTCACTATCTGTATCTGTTACTTGAAATATTTTTTCATCTAGATAACATTTTTCATCAAGAACATTAAGAAAATCACGCAATTTATCAAAAAAATCACACAATGTAGGTGAATTACTTTTCCCATTTTCAACAAGACGATTAAACAATTGATTTATGGTGCAATTCTCAGCATCCGAATACAATATATTATGATTCCGCAAAACAGTTTTCAATAAAAACACTGTTATAGTTTTTCCAACTGAACAAACATTATATTTTTCTTCTGTACAACCATAACAAAATTCGCGATCTTTTTCTTTTGCATATATAGCATCCAACTTATCTTTCTTATAGATGCCCTGCAACAAATCATCTATGGCTCTTATTACGTCAGCAATACAATATTTTTGCTTATCTTCAATTGAGACATCTGCAGAACTACATTTACAATTGTTTTGATATAGAGGAGAAGAAAAAATAATATAGCACTTATAATCAAATACACAAAAAACAAACAGAATGTATATAAAACTACGTAAAATCATTTCCTTATTGTAACGCAACATATAGCACCAAACCACTCACAATAAAAAAAGCCTTTTATAACAGAAAAACAATAATATGTTTGTCTTTCTGCTTGTTTTTATGACCTAATTCGTCTTATTTTTTCCTCTTATTTTTCCTCTTATTTTTATTAAAAACTAAATCATATGCATTGTCTATGGCAGAGAAGATATTACTCCACAAATATTGACTATCTACAGCGCATACAACATATAGATTCTTCTTTTTATTGCAATACAGCATGCCTTTTAAGCTGCAATACTTAGCGAATGTAAATCTCGAATCCACTTTACTATCATCATCTTTGCTACACGAGATACCATAACAATGCATACCATCATAATCACAAATAGCATTATCCAAGCAAATTTTGAAAATTTCACTATCCAGAAAATCCCTTGTGAATTTTTCCCAATCTGAAGCGCCAACCACTATAGACATACCACCCTGTATTATGCAAGTTGGCAGAAGAGATATCTTGCTAGGAATACATAATGAAGTACTATCAACAGCACGCATCATGAACCCATCACTTAAATTTGCAAGAGTCTTAAGTCCTTTGGCTTTCGCTAAATCTTCGACTAAATCACCAAACTTTTTTCCAGAAAGTTCTTCCGCAATCATACTGGCAATAACATAATTAAACATAGAATAATGCCAAGAATGCAAATTCTTATTCTCTTGAGAATACGGAAGTCCAGCTACAACCTTGAACATATTGGTCTTCATAAAAAGAAAATTAGAAATAATGGCTCGACTTATAATGTGTTGAAAATACGCATATCCTAATAAACCGCTAGTGTGCGATAGCAATTGATGGATTGTAACATCTTTGATCCATGAGCAATTTATCGAACTACATAGCCTCTGTAAATCATTTATCTTGCCAAGCGGGGTTTTAATGATATCTGTAACCTTGTCTTTACCATACTTCTTAATCAAGATATCCAACAATATATATGTTGTAAACTGAGTGCTCAAAGACCCAATTGGTAAAGAACAATCTTGCTTAAACCCCTTACAACAAATTGGATCAGAATTTACGTACACAATATATTTACTATTTTGACAACTATCCTTTGATAAAACACGATCTATCTCGTTAAGGCCGTTTTTTATCTCTATCTTAAACCGCCTAATTAATTCTTCATCTGTATCAGGTGACACAGAAATCTTCTCCGACGATTTACAGTCAGAGTTATTATCGTGTCTCTCATCGCATGCAATTGAGATTTCACCCATACCGGCAAACAATGATGCAATCAGCAAAACAAGATAATTTATTTTTTTATCAAACAACATAAAATTATTTTCAACCTTATCTATATAAAAAAATGTCTAAGCTCTCAAAAATCAATTGCCTGCACAAATACGTTCATCATAAACAATCAATACCAAGAAGGCCAACCAGAACACTGGAAACCGCAGGAACACAACAAAGTGCTCCACGTGCAAGCTGAAACAGCTCGCTCCTCTTGTACCGAAACTAGTTTGTTTGAGAACCAAACTAGATTTTTGCGTAGATTACGCTGACTTTTTGGGTACAATGCCGTCTACATCAAAGATTATAACATAAAATAACACAAAAAACAAGAAACATGTTTTTACAAGGCTCCAAACAACAAATTCTCAAAAGAAAATCTTGTACACAACGGAATTTAGAAAAAAATAAAAAAAAATAAGACGAGGCCACTAATAATAGCAAGACAAGATAAAATCAAGGCTATTCGTCTATGTACTCAGTTATAATGTCGGAGATCGTCTTATTGATTTTTTTTCTTTTATCCGATGTAATTTTATCATCCTTGTTTTTTTTTGTTGATAACTTCGCTATACCGCTGTACTGCGAATCGTTGTTGCTAAATATCCTCGAATCCCTATTTCTTGTGGCGGGCAATTTCTTTGTATTATGTGACGATACATCGCCATCAGACGTGAAAGAAAGTATCTCGATCCTCCTGTCATTGTCGACTGACTCTATTATATACTCAGAAATTTTGTGTGGTAGCATTATGGTAATAAGGTTTGATGTTCTGTATATATGCTTGTATAAATCAGACGAAGATGACATAGTCTTGTATGAAACATTGTAATTGTGTGCTAAATTCGTTACAAATATTTCTATAGCACAACACAAAACAAGACCTCGTAAAAAACCAAATAACGATCCGAAGAGCCTATCCAAATTCTTAAACGATGTTTTCTTGATGGCCACTTTACACATGTGAGTTAGGATACTGAAGAGAACAACCGATATGACGAAACAAATTGCGTATGATGCTATTTTGGCCGATATTTCATTCGCTATCCCAGAAAAAACTTTGAAAATTTTCGGAGCTATTTTGACTGATAGCCAAGATGATACTGCAATTGAGGCAAGAGACAGGAGCTCATATACAAGACCTCTTATGTATCCAGCCAATAGAGATATCAGTATTGCTGCAACAATAATTATGTCAATTATATGTATTTCTTTCATATTGCACCAAATTTATTTACACCCACTCTTTCTTGATATCGTCGAGATTATCCTCGGCTATTCCTTGACGAATTTCTCTCATGAGACGATTCATTGTATATATATTGTGTATTGAGACAAGAGTTCCGGCTAAAAGCTCCTTTGCCTTAAGTAAATGATGTATATAGGCGAATGTGTAATTTTGACATGTATAGCAGCCGCATGATTCGTCAATAGGTCTGAATAGCTCTCGGAACATTGCGTTATTAATATTGATATTGTCTTTGCCGTTGATGGACTCGGATTTTTTTACTATGGCTATACCATGGCGGGCTATGCGTGTTGGGGATACACAGTCAAATGTATCGAGGCCGCACTCAACACCATTAAATATATCGCTTATGCCACCTATGCCAAGTAAATGTACATACTTACTCTTATCCAGCATTGCACTTGTCATTTGTACGATGTCATGCATCTGTTCTTTTGTTTTGCCTAGCGAGCCCCCTATGGCGAAGCCGCTGAATTGGTTCTCGTTGGCGAATTCAACGCTTTCTCTCCTCAGATCTTCGTATACTCCTCCCTGTATGACACTCAGCAGAGCATGGCCCGATTCCTCATACTGCTTCATTTGTTCTATGCATCTGAGACCCCATCTCTTGCTGCGCCTCATCGAGTTCATTGTATATTTCTTGTCTACGTTGAATGGAGTACATTCGTCAAAGGCAACTATTATATCCGAACCTAGCTCATGTTGTATCTGCATTGAAGTCTCTGGGGTTAGGAGTACAGTACTACCATCTTTGTAAGACCTAAAGCGAGCACCCTCTTCGTTTATCTTGAGTATTGATTTCTTGAATCTATGTAGACATGACCCCTTAACTTCTGCCTCAACATTGCCGTAACCTAGGCTAAAGATCTGAAACCCGCCGGAATCTGTGAAGATGGGACCATTCCATCCCATGAATTTATGCAGACCTCCGGCTTTCTGCACCAGCTCGCTACCTGGTTGTATCATGAGGTGATATGTATTTGAAAGTATTATCTGGGTCTCGGCACCTATAACATGGTCCATTGTGACTCCTTTTATATCAGCCTTGGTTGCGCAGAATATGAAGGCCGGAGTTTCGAGTGAGCCATGGGGTGTATTTACTATACCCAATCTCGCCTGAGACCTATTAGATTGTTTTGTTATTGTAAATTCGAACACTTTTGTATTATTTGTGTAAAAAAAATGATTATATATATTTTTCATAAATGTGCATGAGGCAGATGGCCCCAATACACAATTGCTCTCTTAGGAAGTCAGCTATAATACCTATAAGCTTATACGCTATAGGCTGAGCGCTTTTTCTCTGTAATACGAGCTGCTTTACCTGTTCTATTACGCAGATAATAAAGTTTTGCTCTTCTTACTCTACCGTGCTTGACAACTTTGATTTGTATGTTTGGTGAATAAAGTGGGAATAGCCTCTCGACACCCTCGTCATCAACGATCTTTCTGACCTTGAATGATGATCCTAGGCCTCTGTTCTTGCGAGCTATAACAACACCTTCAAATGTTTGTGTACGCTCTTTAGAACCTTCCACAACCTTGACCAATACCTTGACCGTATCTCCGGCTCTAAAATCAGGTATTTCTTTGTTCTCTGTCAACCTCTGTATCTGAGCTTGATTAAGTTTTTCTAACAAATTCATTTGTCAACTCCTATGCAAGTATTGGTGCTGCAACCTTAAGACTTTGGCATAACCAATCGTAATCTTATGTTGACTTGATTTTAGATCACTTAGTCTTGCAGTTGTTGTTATATTTCTGTTGATCTACATAACTTATAATACGTAACCACAAAAATAAAACAAGCACTTTTCTTTTGGTCAACATATAACACCATTTTACTTTACCCAGTTCATGTAAGTCAAATCTTTGATTCTCTTCTGTATGCCTCATAATCTTGATACATCAACAAATCCATAATTCTCGCGATATATTAATCAATTAATCGCGCAACATTTTCTACTTAAACACATATATAGAGATATTAAAAACAATATTACTGTAAGCATAACCAATATTGACAGTACACCTTAAGTTCTAATACAATGTAAGCATATAGTGAATTCACGAGAATATATTATGAAATTTTTTCAAACCAGGAATCTGGCAAAATTCTTCCTTGCTTTCGCATCATTGTTATGCGTGTCTTACGTAGATGCCACGAAAGATCAACACAACAAAAAAGATCCATGGAAAACGTATAAAGACTTCAATACATATGGATCGATAGAGGGAGAAGCAGAGTTTAAATGGACTGTCAATAAGATATATTCACCATCTCTATCTATCTCAGCAAAGTATAAGATACCAGAATTGATTTGCTTTATTATTGATAACCACGAGAAATTTAGTTACAATGATCAATATGGTGAATACATCTTATCACTGAAAAATCTAACATTCAGCATAAAAAACAATCACTGCATCAGTATAACCGACAAAATGAAACTTAATTTCTGTATCGAAAACCCTATAACTATACCTAAATTAGGTGGAAAACCTGCAATAGATGAAGAAAAGATTGCAAGAAAAGCTCAACTTCTATCTGCATTAATAGCTCAAATAAAGACCTCAATATCGTTTGAGTATGCTCTCACAAATTTCTTCAAGGTAAAAGCTGAATATTCTGTGCCAAGTGTTGCATATTTCAGAGTTGGTGAGTTTGCAGTAAAATGCTCTTTCGACTTCAAGTATTGCGACATTTCCTTTGGATACAAGTTTAAATATAATGCAATTAAAAAGAAGGAAGAGGGCAATAAGAAAGGTAAACAAAGTACAGATAAAGAACCTCAAATGATTGTAAAAGTCTGGGAAGCTAACGGTTATGTAGACGGCTATGGAAATGCAGACAAAAAATTTGAACATGCAATTGCATTCGATATCAGTGGTAAATTCAAAGTCGCAAAACAATTCGATATAACTAACGGATTTGCGATAAATCTTAAATCCACAGCAAAGCTTGGACTAGATATGGAAGCATCTAAATATAAAGAACTAGCAGCTGCCTAACAGTAATAATAGATCCATGACATTTTGTGGTAAAATGTAATTAGGTTCTATGTTCAGGTGTACTTTAATGAAGTCTGATTCTTTTGTAAATACAATTATCATAGAGGATAATACGAGGCAAAATAGAAGCACAAACTATTTTGCCAGAACTATGCTCAAGGTTATGTCCGGTCTCCTTGTGACAGCCGCTACATCTTACGTGTGCATTGCAAGTGGCTTAGTTCTATCTATCTGTTCAGCCTTCGTGAGACACGGTTTTGCATCGATGTTGGCTCTCATCTTGTTGTATGGGTTTATCAATACATCTATGGCCAAAAACGTTGTTAACAACAGTGCTAATACTTCTACTGTGAATGCTATATTTTATTTTCACGCTGTATTGGAGGGATTGACGATATCTCCTCTTGTATTCTTTAGTACAGGTTCAAACGTTACAACAGCGTTTCTTGCAAGCGCATCACTTTTCGCATTCTTGGCTGCTACATCTTTGAGATCCGAAAGCACAAACCTCTTGAGCTTTGGAAGAATGATTTCTGCGACAAGCTTTGCATTGCTATTTATTGCTGTGGCTAACATCTTTATAAAATCAGACGTGATTTCTGTTGGTATATCCGCGGTCTTTGTGGTTATTTGCGCTATAGCAACTGTTTATGATATCCAGTGGATGAAGATGTTGTTTGAAAATTGCGGAGAAGACGAAAAGCAGAATGATAAATTTACAACAATGGCTGCAATGATGCTTCACTCAAATATAGTTAATATGTTCTGGCACATCCTGAGATTATTAAACTATCTCTCAGACAGAAGAAAAGACTAACAACTTTATCGTAAATATTTTTATCAATGATAGATTGCGATGATCTTGTAAAACATATTCCTCAGAATATTGACAAGATCTGCGTCGCGATCTCTGGCGGTGCTGACAGCCTCTGCCTAACACTTCTTCTCCAGGAAGTTTCTCTGAAATACAAAACAATAGAACTTGACGCTTGTTTTGTGGATCACAAACTCAGAGAAGAATCATCTAAAGAGATAATACCAATCATAGACATACTTAGGCAGCATGGGGTAAAACATAACGTACTGGTCTGGCAACACGAAAGAATAGACGGAAACATACAATCTAAAGCTCGCTACAACAGATACAAGCTCTTGACAAACTATTGCGTGAATCATGGCATAAAGTGTCTAGCTACGGGCCATCATATTATGGATCAGTGGGAAACGTTTTTTATGCGTCTTTCAAGGGGATCCGGCATTTCTGGGTTATCGTGCATCCAAACAGTAAGCAACAAGGACGGACTTCTCTTGCTGAGACCATTACTTGGTTATACAAGAAAAGAAATAGAAGAGACTCTCTTCGTAAGGTATGGCATAGGGAGCAAAGACTTCGTTCATGATCCTTCCAACCTCAATGAAAAATACGAAAGAGTTGCTTGGAGAAATAGATATAACGCCTTAAGCCAATATGGCCTAACATGCGATAGTATTGCTATGTCAATCAAGAGAATTCAAAGAGCAAACAACTATATAGACAAAGTATCTAGCAATGTTTTTAGAAGAATATTCTTCTCTCGCCTTAATCTACTGTGTTTAAATGATTTCTTAGTGCAAGACGAGGAGGTCATGGCGAGAGTCATAATCATGATCCTCAGGAGCCTTGGATGCGATGGAAATTTTTCATACAGTATGATAGAATCCACATGCAATAAAATATGCGACAACAAGTTCAAATCTACTAATATTTGCGGCTTTTTATTTATACGCACAGGAAACTTTGTGGTTGTTAGAAGGGAAATACGAAAGAGAAGACCTTAACCGAAAAAGTCAATCTTAGGTCAGCATATGAAATCTAATACTTTTATGAAGCTAAAATAAGAACTTTTGTGTGCGTAGAAATGACTTTTTACATAAAAAATAAATTAATTCTGCACAAATTATGATAAATAACAACAATAAATCACAAACACAACCAACAATTAAGCACTATAATAACACACTTCATGCTACAATATAAATAACACATCCATCAATATACTAAACTATACATGTCTAAATATAAAAATATCAATAGACATAACACATATCCAGGCATA
>CANBDL010000006.1 GCA_947367345.1 uncultured Alphaproteobacteria bacterium
GTTTAATATTTTATAGGTGAAAACATGAAAAAATTTCTTTTATTAACGAGTGTTATATTCGCTAATTCTATAATTTGTATGAATAATAGCACTAATGCATCACAGAATGACATACAAAACAATCAGATACAGTTTGATCAAATACTAAGTGCAGCCAAAACTATGATAAGCTCTTATAATAGCAGTACAGGTGATGAGGCAATTAATAAGGTTAAAGCCATTAAAAATGAAAACACACAATTGAAAGCACTAATAGTTAGTCTTAATAAATTAATGCCAAATCAAAATAGTCACGATAACACAGAAAATTCACAAAAAAATGAACCATTGAAAGAATCAGATCTAGAAGTTACACAATCAGAAGCAGAGAACACAATAAATACATTTAAACAACAATTCCAAAATCTACAAAATGAAATAAAAATACTACAACAACAATTAAACGACAAACAAGTAAAAGATAAAGAATTACAAGATACAATTCAACAACAAATTCAAGAGCTACTACAACAACAAACAGAGCAACAAGAGAAATTACAACAGTCGCAGAAAACAGATGACAATAACAAAGCAGAAGAACCAGAAACACAAGAAGCACAAATCGATGAATCTCAAGAATCAAAAGAACTACAAGATATAAAAAAAATACAACAACAAGAAATACAAGAAATGCAATCATGGCAACAACAACAACAAGATCAATATAAACAAAAACTTAATGAATTACAAAAACAAGACGAGAAAGGTAACAAAGAATCTGTGGAGAAACTGTGCGAAATCATTGGATCACAACAGCAACTGATAAATACACTAAAGGAACAAATATTGAAATTAGCCACAGAAAGAAATGGTTTTCAGATTATAGCTTGTAGTACAACAGAACAATTAAAAGAATTAGCGGGAGTTGTATAATAAGTAAATTAACAAGAGGTGGAACAAGAGTGTCAATAATACAAAACATGAGCAAATACAAAACAAAACAACCTGCATGTTAACGATATTTTAATAAATTAAACGATACAATGTACGTGTAATTTAGTTGTTTGTTGACTCGTAGCTGTACTATTTGGCAAACTTGACATTTATTTGTTTGTATCCATAAAGAAAAAACAAACAAAATTAGTAATTAATTTTTTTTTATTTAAATAGGTGACAACATGAAAAAACTTTTTTTATTCTTAAGCATTATATTTTTTAGTAATGCAGTATATGTTGATTATGCAATGAATGATACGAATGGTCAATCTTTACAAGAAAAACTTGCAACAAACTCACAACAATACTTCAAACAAGCCAAACAAGAACAAACAACAAAGCAACAAAAAATCATTACATTAGAAGTACAAGTGCAACAACTCACACAACAACTTAAAGAAGAAAATGAGAAAAACGCAAAATATCAAAACACCATTAATCAGTTAAAAAACACCACTAATCAGTTAAAGAGCGAACTTCAATCAATGATAGATTTGATTGTTCAACATAATAATAATACACAACAACTAACACAAGTAAAAACGTTAACACAAAAAATCAAAAATCAAAATCAACAAAATGATAAATTACAACAGGGCTTGACCGAAGAGAATACAAAATTACAAGATGAGAATGACAAATTAAATCGTGAAAACAGCGAGAAAGATGCAAAAATCACAGAATTAGAGAAACTACAACAAGAACAACAACAACAAAAACAAGAATTAGATAAGCAATTGCAACAAATACTTGAACAATTGCAACAATTAATTACAACATTACCTCCAATAAATAATGATCAGCAACAGACAACTTCAGAACAAATACAACAAAACGATCAAAATCAACCAACAATAATTCAATTAATCACACAACAAATTCAAACATTAGAACAACCAATCAAAGATCAAAAAAAGGCAAATCAAGAAAAAGATAACCAAATTCAACAACTAAAACAAGAAAACGATGCATTAAAACAAAATAATCAAAACTTAAAAGATAAAATCAAACAACCAAAAGATCAGCAACAAGCAAAAGACATAAGCAAAGTAAATACTGTCTTCATAAAAAACCAAATAAACAAGATGATAAACAATAACGCAAAGTCAGCTGAGATACTCAAAATACTTATAAATTCACAAGAATTGATAGATATCAACTATTTATAACGGCAAACAATCTCATGATAATACTCATACCAAATACAATAATTAGTCAAACAAACCTTGAGCCAACGATTTATAACTTGAGTACAAGTCTAGATAACGTTGCTCATGCTGATGCTTTTATGAGTGAGTTAATGCGTATCTGCTCGACACCATCGGATATGCCAATAATAAAGGATGTCTCATCACCAGCAGCAGCGTAAGCTCGGTGATATGCGAGCTAAATGTGTGGCATGCTTGTCTTAATTTGTGGCCAAGGATTAAGACTGTTGCTATACGTTTCAGATGAGCACTAAGAAGTTATATTGACAGCAATGTAATATGATAAGATAGAGCCGGAGCAAAACACATACAATTACCTCTGTTGGGTCCATAAGCTTTTGCGCGGCATGTTGCACCAAGCACTGTCCTGGTTTGCTTTTTTATCATAAGCCGTTGTTTACGCGTTTTTTGCGCAATTTCTTTGTATTTTGCTATTGATGAGGTCAGCCAAGATATTTTTTGTATAAATTCTTAAACACTGTCTGAATATTAATTTTTTACATAATCATTATGCATATTGTTACATACGATGAGTAACTGGTTGATTGCCTTGCTTGTAAATTTGTGATACAATCATCAGTGAGGGTTTGAATTTTTTTTAGGTAATGATATGTTGAAAACAGTACAAAAACTTGTCTTGGTTTTGTTATGTATAAATATTTGTAACGCAACAATATATTCATCGTGTTTTGTTGAATTATTATCAAAATGCTTCAGCAAAAACAAATCAAGGATGATCAACAATGAATCACAAAACATCATATACACATGCAAAAGTACCGAATTCAATGATGAAACAGAAGACAAAACTTAATCTGGTGAAGAAGTAAGCGATACTTCTATTCCTAACTATTTCTTGCAACAGAATACAAGTATGAACGATCTTGACAGATTATTACAAGAAAACAATGAGAATGCAAAATGTTTATTGCAAGATAATTCTAAAAATATCAGGACAAGCAACCAAAGGCCCATTCTATAACACATTACATATTCAAGGTTTTACATTGTATCTTGGTTTGTTTATAAACTGATAGCATTGTTTTTGTTGTTTTTTGAAAAAACATAAACCAGTTTGATATATGACTGGTATGTTTTTGCACAAATTATGCGTTTGTTATGTTTTTATATGAGCTATGTCTCTGTTACCATTTATACATGATGCGATAAATTACCAAAGCTTGATTCTAAGATATCATCAACTTACAAATGCAATGCGTACTGTATGGAGGTTCATGATAGTTTGAGATTGACCTTTGGTTTATGTCCCGCAACATCTATAACAACTCCGACAATAAAGATATATGACTGCACACCCAAATCACAACTGCAACACCAAATCAAACATCTAAGCGGCTAACAATCTTATCAATATCGATAGGTCTTTATGTAACAATCTCTGGTTGTTCGTTCATCTTTTTTACATTCATCGTTAACTCTAATGTATCAATAGCAAGACATATATTATCTTTAGAAAAAACACTATCATGTTTTTAACAAAGCATCACACATATCTTTTTTTGTTAGTTTTCCGCAAACAGATAATCTAGGCTTCACATTAAGCATTTTTCACAGATGATTGATTGGATTTATGAGTATTGTAGTTTGGTTGGTGTGGGCTGGAAAAAAGAAAAACCCAGATATATTAATCTGGGCAATATATTACCTAGAGTAGAACTCTATAACGAGGTTTGGCTCCATTTTTACTGGATAAGGTACATCGTCTAACTTTGGGGTCCTGAGGAACTTTCCCTTGGTACCCTTGTCATTTACCTCGACATAATTAGGGATATCGCGCTCCTTTGAAGAAATAGAACCGAGAACGTTCAGGTTATCTCTCATTTTTTCAACTATCTCGATTTCATCACCTTCACTTATCAGGTAAGAAGGAATGTTAACCTTACGACCATTTACAAGTACATGACCATGGTTTACCATCTGACGAGCTGCAAAGACAGTAATAGCGAATTTCATTCTATAGATTACAGCATCCAACCTTCTTTCCAGGAGCCCAACAAGATTCTCAGACGTGTCGCCTCTTTTTCTGACTGCCTCAGCATATATCTTCCTAAACTGCTTTTCTCCTATGTTACCGTAGTAACCCCTGAGCTTCTGCTTTGCTATCAATTGCAAGCAATAGTCAGATGGCTTCGATTTGGAATTACCATGCTGACCCGGAGAATAGTTACGTGTAACGAATGGGCTCTTTGGTCTTCCCCAAAGATTTACACCCAATCTTCTATCAATTTTATATTTCGCATTCACTCTCTTTGACATAAATTTAACACCACCATAAAAAACAAAATTGCAAACGATAAGCATGAAAATATTTATCAGAATCATGCTGATACTCAAGACTAGTACTCCACCATTCTAACATAATTCAACTTATACAATCAATCCTTCAAAAAATCCGAGACTTCAACTTTTTATCATAATGCGATACACCTCTACCCAACAATTCGTTCATCTTGACGATTATCGTGAACTTACCAAAGGTGATTCTTGATTAATCTATGCGTAATAACGAATCTTCCATGTAATTTTTTGTGTATTTCTCTATTGCGTAAGATTTATTGCTGTATTTGTATTTATTATTCTGCTGCTGACTGAGTTTATTTTTTGTATATTAATTCATGTCTTGCTTGAGTTTTAGTATTTCTTCTTCTGTTAGGCCGATATACTTAGCTACCACGCTCAAAGACATTCCATCATCCAACATCCTATTAGCAGTCTCTATCGCCTTCTTCTTTTCTCCTTCTCTTACTCCTTCGTTATGATTATGGGTTGCATCTCTTTTTTCTCTCATTACTTGGTTGTATTCTGCTCTTATGTCTGGGTTATTGCTCATGCCCTGTAGTGTCTCTAGTGCTTTGTGTATCTTGTCTATGTCATTGCATTCTTTTGGCATGTTTAGTGGATTTGTTAGGAATGACATCCATGCAGAGAAGTAATCTAGCTTTAATTGTCTTTGTTCTGTGTGTTCCGTATGTTCCATATACTCTGTATGTTCTTGTCTTAGTTTTTCTATATATGATGGTAGTTTTTCAAGCTCAATGATTATTATTCTTTCTTTATCTGATGCTTCTCTTATGTATATACCTTCTTCTGTGTATAATGCCATCTTGATCTCATGCATACATCTGTCTAGATCATTGTACATTGTACGTGTTAGTATCCATATTGATATTATCTGTGGCATTGATCTGTAATCATCGCTTTCATTGATTGATCTAGATCTATGTATTGCTTGATAGAATAACATCCTATCAATGGAGTTTTGTAGATTAGAGCATTGCATCTCTATATTAACTATAGTGCCATTATTGATATCAGCTAGTATGTCAGCTCTTATACTCTTACCGTCTTCAGTTCTTTTCTTATGCTCTGTTGGTTTTAGTTTAAGCTCATATACAACAGGATTACCTTTTAGAATAGAGTTTAACAAAGACATGAGACAGTCTGTATTATCCTCAGAGCCAAATAGATTACAGAAGACATAGTCTGATGTAGGAGGGAGGAGGGATAGATCTGATGTGATAGTTGTTATTGTTTTGTTATTGGCCATTGTTTGTTACCTCCATTTGCAGCTTAATTACATCTTCTGCCGTTAGACCGCTACAATCGACTATATCGTCTACATTAAAACCTTTTGATAACATCATTTTTGCCGTCTCAATCGCCTTCTGTTTTGCGCCTTCCTCTCTACCAATCTCCAATCCCTTCTTGATTCCGATCTCTTCTCCTTCATTTAATCCAATCTCGTAATGTTTTGTGTTACTACTTTGTACATCATACATGTGTATCATACGATCATTGTATGCTTGTCTTGCTTCTTTATCATGACTTAGAAATTCCAACTCAGACAATGCATCTTGCATGACTGGTATATTTAAATATTTATTATCAAGCTTTTTGGGATGCTTTATGAAGTTCATCCAGCCTTCTAACATATTATCAACCTTGCTCATATCCATTTCCTCCAATTTTGATAGTTCTATTATAAATATTCTAAGATGTTCTGCGGCTATACCGATAGGGTCTATACCGTTATCTTTGTACATAAGAACTGCTTCATTGATACAGCTCTTTCTCTCTGTAACATCTTGCATGGTTATCCATATTATTATACGATCTGGTATCTCGCAATATTCATCACCTTGCTGTATTGTATAATCACGTAACATAACTGCGTTAATAAATTCTGCTCTGAGTATTATATCTTTGACATCTACACACTGCATCTCAACGTTAACTAGTGTGCCATTGTCAGTAGTTGCTTTGATATCGAGTCTTATTGATTTACCATACTTCTTATCTTTTCTGTATTCAGTTGGAGTAATTGTAACATCCTTAATATGAGGTTGTCCTACGAGAATAGAGTTAAGAAGAGATATCAGACGCTCCTTACTGTTCTGAGATCCAAACAATCTACAAAAGACATAATCAACCGATGGTAGCATTAAGTCATTATCGTTTTTTATTTTTTCGTAGTCTATTTTGGGCATGTTTGTATCGTATTGATTTATCTTGTGTGTTTTTATTATAGCATTGTTTGGAGTTTACGTTATTCACATCATATTACGATAACTGGAGATGCTTATTGCATCTCCCTCTCAACCATCTCAACAAAGTCTTCCAAGCTCATGGACTCATTCTTCATGGATCCGAACTTCCTAACAGATACGCCTCCTGTCTCAGCCTCTTTGGCTCCACAGACGAGTATGTATGGTATCTTCTTCATGGAGGAGTCATTGACCTTGTAGCTGATTTTCTCCTTGCTGTAGTCCGTTACGCACATCACCCCAAGCTCCTCAAGCCTTTCACGCACAGATTCGCAGTAGCCTATCTGGTCTTCATGGATGGAGGCTATACACACCTGAACTGGGGCGATCCAGAATGGTAGGGCCCCTCCGTAGTTCTCGATCAAAATACCGCAGAAGCGCTCGAGGGATCCGGCCAGGGCTCTATGAAGTATAACAGGCTGCTTGCGTGATCCGTCCTTGTCGACGTATGTGAGCCCGAAGCGTTCAGGTAGCACGAAGTCGACCTGGAGCGTTCCGCACTGCCAATCGCGCCCGAGGGAATCCTTGAGTACGAACTCGAGCTTAGGGCCGTAGAAGGCTCCTTCACCTTCGTTAATCGTATAACTCAATCCTGCCGCCTTGGACGCCTCCTCGAGAGCATGCTCAGCCTTATCCCAGATTTCATCGCTGCCGGCGCGCTTTTCCGGTCTGGTTGAGAATTTCACAGATATATCGTGGAAGCCGAATTTGGCGTATAACTCCTTGATCATAGAGCACACATCAATTGTCTCGCTGATGATCTGGTCCTCTGTACAGAATATATGTCCGTCGTCCTGTGTAAACTGCCTGAGGCGCATTAGGCCATGCAGTGCCCCTGATGGCTCGTTGCGGTGACACATTCCGAATTCGGCGACTCGGTAAGGCAGGCTGCGATAGCTCTTGACCTCTCCGTGCTGATAGATTGTGACGTGGCCCGGGCAGTTCATAGGCTTGATCGCCATCTGGTTCTCATCGCTGTCCGATACAACGAACATGTTCTCGTGGAATTTGTCCCAGTGACCAGATTGCTCCCATAGGCGGCGGCTGAGTATTACAGGGGTCTGGACCACGAAATAACCGTGTTTTCTTATGAGTTTTTCTATAGTATCCTTGACGTTTTGGAATAATATGTGGCCGTTCTTGAGCCAGAATACACTGCCGGCTGCCGAATCGTTCAACAAAAATAGGTCTAGGGCTGGGCCGAGCTTGCGGTGGTCGCGCTTCTTGGCTTCCTCGATTAGTGCAAGATGTGCCTCCAAGTCCTTCTTGGTCGCGAAGGCAGTACCATATACCCTCTGGAGCTTCTCACCCTTGGAGTCCCCGCGCCAGTATGATCCCGATACATCCTGTAGCTTGTACGACCCGCCATCTATTACGCTCGTTGACGGTATGTGTGGGCCTCGGCATAGATCGCAGAAGCTTTCTTGGCTGTCCGGATCTCCTATGTAATATACGCTAACTGTCTCGTCTTCTATGCCGTCAATTAGCTCGAGTTTGAATTTATTGTCTTTGAATATCTCGCGAGCTTCTTGCTTCGTTACATCTCTGCGCCTGAAAGACAGCTTGGATCCTATGAGCTCTTTCATTTTTGCCTGGATCTTGTCTAGATCGTCGATTGAGAGTGGGCTATTGAGCTTGATGTCGTAGTAATACCCGCCTTCGATCACAGGGCCTATGGCGAACCTCGCATCTGGATACAGCTTCTCTACCGCCATAGCTGTTATATGTGCGCAGCTGTGTCTTAATATCTCGAGCCCCTCAGGAGTATCTTTTGAGATGAACTCGAGATTATCTTTGTCTTTTAATTGTGTTGTGGTTGAGAGATCGTAAGTCGTACCGTTTATTTTTACAGCTACTATGTTTTTGAACTTAGTTTGCTTGAGTATGTCGAATATACTATGCGTTTCTACTCTTATACTTCCTAAACCTATAACATTTATATTCATACATCAACCGATTTTATTTTATGACCAACGAAACTACATACATTTTAACATATTTATAAGATATCCTGTGTACAGATTAATAATTTTTTCAAGATATAATTTCATCTATCGGAGCCTATTTGCAATTTCTGCTTTTGCGTTCATACCGTAATACACACAGAGGCATATCTACTATTATTCTGTGGTTGCAATAATTTTATCCATGATTGTTTCGTCTGGCTGATATTAATGACTGCTAAAACGCATTTATACTCAGATTGTAAAAATCGTGCGGATTAGCGTTTTGATAGACGCATGGCTAAGTCATTCATAAATCACCTAGTTGTATAGATGGCTGTATCCACACATGCATAAAACTCACAGAGAACAAGTAATTTTGTAATCTAATATCACCGTCCCATGACATCAAAAAACTCAACGTTGTTCTTGGTCATCTTGCATTTATCAGTTAAGAACTCCATTGCTTCTATTGATGACATCGGCCCAAGTATACGGCGCAGTATCCATATTTTCTGAAGCATTGTATTATCTTTGATTAACAGCTCTTCTTTTCTTGTACCAGACTTATTAACGTCTATGGCTGGGAATATACGTTTGTCGGATATCTTTCTGTCTAAAACTATTTCCGAGTTGCCTGTACCCTTAAATTCTTCAAATATCACATCGTCCATACGAGAACCTGTTTCAACAAGAGCTGTTGCAATTATTGTCAGAGACCCGCCTTCTTCTATGTTTCTTGCTGCCCCAAAGAATCTCTTAGGTCTTTGCAATGCATGTGCGTCTATACCTCCGGTAAGCACCTTACCTGATGCAGGAGCGACTGTATTATAGGCCCTTGCAAGACGAGTAATTGAGTCTAGCAGTATTAATACGTCTTTCTTCTGTTCGACAAGCCTCTTAGCCTTTTCTATTACCATCTCAGATACTTGGACATGTCTTGACACAGGTTCATCAAACGTTGAGCTTATAACCTCGCCCTGTATTGATCTCTGCATATCTGTAACTTCTTCAGGTCTTTCATCTATTAGTAATACTATAATGTGTATATCTGGGTATTTTGTTGCAACGGACTGAGCTATGGTTTTGAGCATTACCGTCTTACCTGTTCTAGGCGGAGCAACTATCAAGGCTCTTTGGCCCTTGCCTATCGGAGATACTATATCTATAATTCTTTGTGTTGTATTTGCTATCTTGTTGTCTCCGTAATTTTCAACCTCAAGTCTTAGCATTTCGTTTGGGTATAACGGTGTTAGATTGTCAAACGTTGTTCTCTTGCGTGAGTTCTCTGGTGTATCTCCGTTGACTGAGTTAATACGAGATATCGTGAAAAATTTTTCGCCCTCACGAGGCTGTTTTACGTTTGCCTCAATTACATCTCCAGTCTTAAGCCAGAATCTCTTTATAAACGACGCAGATATGTATATGTCATCAGGGCCAGGTAAATAGTTCGACTCCGCAGATCTTAGAAAGCCAAATCCGTCTGGGAGTATTTCTATTACACCCTCTACTATAACAGTAATGGATTGCTCTGACATCTTTTTTAGCAGTGCATATATGATATCTTGTTTACGGAGGTTATTGGCGTTCTCTACACCATACTCTTCTGCTAAAGCAAGCAACTCGCTTGGAGACTTACTCTTGATTTCTTTTAGATTCATGCGTTTCTTATACCTGTAGGAAAATTGGATGTATGTTCAACATACATATGTCAATATGCGCCTTGAATATTCACGGTTATTTTGTTGTCAGACAGAGCGCAATTGCGCAACGACAATGACACTTTTATTCTATAATATACACATGAGGCAATGCAAGTTTTTTGGTGGTCCGTAGAGACAAAATACTTATGCTACAATAAACCCATCACACCACGCAACAACAATGCCAACAATAAATATCTCAGAAATAAAATCAATAGACAAGAGAGATTTATACATACTACTCTCGCACTACCTCAAGGTACCATACTACAAGATAATCACAGATAGAATAACAGAGGTAGACAAGGGATTTATGGATATGGTGAATGAGCGCAGGGTTGGTGTGCCGGTAGCAAAGATCATAGGCTCCAAGGAGTTTTACGGGTTAGACTTCATAACAAACCAGTACACGCTCGATCCAAGGCCTGAGACTGAGCTGATGATAGACTGCCTCACGCAACATGTTAATCGTAACGAGGAGATCGCAATGCTCGACCTCGGCTGCGGAACAGGCTGTATCGGTATCACGGCACTGACATTATACAAGGAGTCCACCTGCGACTTTGTTGATATATGCGAAAAGGCACTTGCAACGACCGAGGCAAATTGCCAAGCACACAAAGCCCAAGATCGCGCCAGGTTCATACAAAGCGACTGGTTCGACAAGGTGCCGCGCAACAAGGAGTACGACGTAATACTCTGCAACCCTCCATACATCCGTACAGATTACGACCTCGACCGAGACACTCTTCACGACCCGCATCTCGCGTTATTCGGCGGAGAAGACGGCCTGGCATGCTACAGGAAAATCGTGCCGCACCTGCGTCGCCACTGCAAATACATCGCCTTACTCGAGATCGGCTATGACCAAGGACAAAGCGTGGTTGAGCTCGTACGTAATTCATACGGCGGTTGGGAGTCTGTCGAGGTTCGCAAGGATTACGGTGGCCACGACAGACTCGTCATATGTAAAAAACGCCAGCCCAACACAGAGCTGCAACCCAGCCTTTGATATTTCAATAGTTGCGGTTAATATGATAAAATGAGTGCGTTAAGATTCTTATATTACTCAGATGCATCAGTATAACCAGCAATCTAGGATAGCCATACTATACGGCGGCTTCTCGCACGAGAGAGATATTTCCCTGAGATCCGGGCAAAACGCCTACGATATATTGCGCGCGCACTTTGAAAACATCGAGCTCGTAGACGTTACTCATGACCTGGCTTGGTGCGAACGGATCCTGGATGCAGACTTCGTTTTCAATATGTTGCACGGGGATTATGGCGAGGACGGCCGCGTTCAATCTGTACTGGATATGCTGAGCAAGAAACACAACACGAGCGGGGCCACGACGTCGGCATTATGCTTCGACAAACATTTATGCACGGCGGTATTGAAGGCGGGCGGCATCAAGTCTCTGCATTTCCCGTCCGACATTGTTGTAAATGCCGATGATCTTAGCTCTCTCAATATCTCAGACATACGCTTCTCGCACGCCTCACATAACAACCCCAAACCACCATACATAATAAAGCCAAGCAACTCAGGCTCCAGCTTAGGGGTTTATATCATTAATGACAACAAAGATATCGAGAAGTGTGCTAGGGAATGGCAATTCGGCAAGTACGCAATAATCCAGGAGCTCATTCACGGTATCGAAGTCACAGGCACAGTCATTGCAAATAAATTCATAGGCGCGATGCACATCGATTACAGCTCGTGCGACTTCTTTGATTATGACCAGAAATACACGAAGCCGTACAACAAGATAAACCTCAAGAACCACAAGATATACGCCAGGCTGGAGGACGTGTGCCTCGCGATATACGACATACTCAATTGCAAAGGCATGGTGCGTATCGACTTCATATATAACGAAGAGCGCGATATGCTATATTTCCTTGAGGTCAATACTCAGCCAGGATTCTCGTCCAAATCCATCGTGCCCGTTGTAGCCGAGCAAAACGGTTATAGCGCACTCGAGATACTAAGGATGCAGATGGTGTAGCATGTTGAATGTCGGTAATGTCACACTGAAGACAAATGTCTTATTGGCCCCAATGGCTGGAGTAACTGATTATCCATTCCGTACGATAATACGTAAGTTCGGCGATTTCCTTGTGTTTAGCGAGATGATAGCCAGCCAGGCCATGATACGCCATGTGATAAGAACAAAGAAGATGGTCGACAGGCTTGATGACATGACGGCAATACAGATAGCCGGATCGGACCCAGATGTAATGGCTGAGGCAGCCAAGATAAGCGTTGATTGCGGCGCTAGGCTTCTCGATATAAACATGGGGTGCCCCGTCAAGAAGATCGTGAATAACTACGCTGGTTCGGCCCTCATGAAGGACGAGCGCCTGGCCGGACGCATTATGGAGTCTGTTGCAAGAGCAGTTGATGTGCCAGTATCACTCAAGACAAGGCTCGGCTGGGACAACGATCACCGTAACGCAGTCAGCATGGCGAAAATCGCCGAGAACTCCGGGATCAAGATGATTACGATACACGGAAGGACAAGATTCCAAATGTTTAACGGTAAGGCCGCATGGGACCAGGTTAAGGCCGTCAAGGACTCCGTTCTGGTACCGGTTATCGTGAATGGAGACATCAACTCACCCGACGATGCTAACAAAGCTATTTGCGAAAGTGGATGTGACGGGGTTATGATTGGCCGCGGGTCCGTCGGTTCTCCTTGGCTACTCAACTCAGTTGACCACATACTCAATTCAGCCGCCTTGGTTGATTTTGATAAGAAGGCTCTCCTCAATGAGCACATACAACTTATGCTTGAATTCTACGACCAAGAGAATGTGTACAAGCTATGCCGCAAGGTTCTTTTATCTTACTGCAAGGGCTTCGGAGGCGCATCGGCACTACGCGACAAGATTAATAGAATCGACAACCTCGAAGATACTATGGATGTCTTGCAGGAGATATCCAGTGGGATTTAGCTGAGGAAGTGTTGCTGGACGGTTTTACGATACAATACCGCTGTAATACCTAAGACGATATTGCATGAGGTTGCAAGTACTATGATAAAATTAAACGTATCAAGATACCCCAATAAAATGAGTCTAAAATAACCCCAGCTCCAAAAATACATCACAAATCCAAGCTCACAGAAGCAATAATCATAAGACGCACCAGTAGGTTTACAATAGACGTAAATATCTCTGGTGACATCACAAAATGTCACTGTCCAAGCACAGGTCGTATAGGCAATATAGATCTCGCTAACGTTCCTTGCCTCCTGTCTCAAAGCGATAATCCAGCAAGAAAAACAAAGTATACGATAGAAGCCATATCGCTCAACAGACCAAGTGACAAAAACAAAAGCTGGATAGGCATAAACCAGAATGCAATCAATAGATACGTAGAATACTATCTCAGTAACGGATATTTCGATAAAATGATCGGTGCTGGCACAGACATCAAGAGAGAGGTTGTGTTGGGAGATAGCAAGCTAGACTTCCTCGCCAACAGTAACATATATGTTGAAGTAAAAACACCTCTGCAATATTTACAGGTTGACCTGCCATCATACATAAAAACACACGACACTGCGCCATTTACATCTACAGATAGGTTGATACGACATATTACGCAACTTGGCAATAGCCTTAAACAAAAGGAACGAGCTATAATGCTTATATGTTTTATGTATGATAACCCTGGTTTTCAGGTGGTAGAAAAACACAGAAGTATGAATTACGAAGAGGTAAAATGCGCCATAGACAAAGCTAGAGCGATGGGATTAGAGAACTGGCAGGCTAACTTTAAGATGACTGAGGATTATGTTGTATTGACGGGATATTGGGAATTGGGTGATGTGGGGTGATTTTGGATTATGCAACCTGTAAAACCTATTCAATCATAGCTATCCTGGCTTTGGCTTCCTGGCTAACTTCCCTTGTATTCCCAAGCAGCTTACTCTTAAAGCGTCTTGATTTGATTGGCGCGCCTATCAAAGGCTTTCCTGGCCTCTCGCTTACCTTATACACCTTATTTTTCTCTCTTTCCCTCTCTTCTTCTGCCAGTTTGTCGTAGACGTGCTTTTGGCCGTTGTGAAATCCAATCATCATTCCGGCGAATACAAAACAAATACACGATATAAATATCATTATTATTAAAACAATACTTTTTTTCATCTATGGCTCACAATGCTTGCTGACATGGAATTAATATCGCCTGCCCCAACAAACAAAACCACATCTTGCTGTACGACATTTATATCATTCAGGATTTGCATTACCATATCTTTATTTGACGCTTTATATGCTTGTACAGATATAGACAACAAAGCATCATGTAAATCTGATTCATCTTGATGCGATTTACTTGGCGTCTCATTAACGCTATACACACTCAGTACAACAACAACATCAGCTCCAGACAATGATCTCACGAATCCATCAAATAAATCGGTAAGCCTTGTATGTTTATGTGGCTGGAATACAACAATTATACGTCCATTATTCTTCACAACAATAGATCTCGCAGAATCTATAACTGCGTTAATCTCCGTTGGGTGATGAGCGTAATCGTCGTATACTCTTGCTCCGTTAACTGATCCTATATTCGTAAAGCGCCTCTTGACACCAGTAAAACCAGAGAGAGACCCCCTGATAACATCAAGGTCAACGCCCAAACTTCGTGTAGCAATGAATGATGCCAATGCGTTTGATACGTTATGCTTACCGAATGTTGGTATTGAAAATCTCCCGAAAGAAGCGTCCTTGGTTTTTATATCAAAATATGTATTTGACGCATCCGTGGATATATTTGTCGCCAAATATTCCGGGTTATGGTCTTCGCTCAATCCATACGTAGAAATTTTTATTTTGCCAAACTCATAGTTAGATAACAACCTACGTATGTTTGGGCAGTCTAAACACAAAACAGCCATACCGAATATAGATCTGCATTCATCGTAAAAGCCTATCGATCTTGTATTGAGTATGAATTCGCTAAATACATTAAGCATATGGTCCATGTCTGTATAGAAATCCATATGGTCTCTCTCTATATTTGTAACTATACTCACCATGGGCGACAAATGCCTAAAGCTCCCATCCGATTCATCTGACTCAGTTACAGCGATTTTCCCGGATCCATATTTCGCGTTTGAGCCATATTCATTGATTACCCCACCGTTTATTACGATTGGATCAAGGCCAGCCCTCTCTATTATTGTCGCACACAAAGATGTTGTAGTCGTTTTACCGTGAGTGCCAGATACAACTATCTGGAGCTTATCACCAATAATCTGCGACAAGAGATCCGATCTGTGAACACATGGTATTTTGCGAGATTTGGCCTCCAACAATTCTTCGTTATCCGGCCTTATCGCAGAAGAATATACAACAAGATCCTTGCCGACTACATTATTTCTCTGGTGGTTTTCATAAAATACAATTGCCTCGCGAGATATAGATATTAATCTCGATACGTTTTCGTTTATTCTGATATCGCTTCCGCTTACAACATATCCCAAGCTATGCATAATTTCCGCGAGGCCGCTCATTCCTATCCCGCCTATACCAATGAAATGTATTTTAATTGCTTTGTTTACAATGATTTTATTATTCATGTCACACAAATTCCCCAAGCAAGACATTGTCTTGATCATCTATTGACAGTAGTTTACATGGCACTACAGCTGGCGCATCATGACGCGATTTCACTTTTACAGGCAGATAGTTATCAGTTTTACCGACAGATACTCCGTCGTCACACTTTTCTATTATGCAAGACCTTGTTTGACCAATATTTTGCGTCATAGCGAGACTCAAGGCATCTTGTGCGACATCCCTCAAAATTTTAGCCCTCGAATTTATCGTTGTCCTTGGCAGCTGTATCATCTGTGCGGCTACAGTATTTTTCCTAGGCGAGAACGGAAAAACATGCAACAGAGACAGGTGGGCCTCATGCACCAACTTAACTGTATTCCCGAAGCATTCGTCTGTTTCGCTTGGAAATCCAACAATAAAATCCGAACCAAATACAAAATCACTTCTCGCATCCAGAATTCTGTTGCACAGATCGATGACATCTTCCCTGGTATGTCTACGCCTCATTTTCCTAAGTACATCGTTGTCTCCCGACTGTATACTGAGGTGCAGGTTTGGCATTATACGTTTTTCCTGTGTAATTAATGCAAACAACCTATCGTCTATACCGTTCGGATCAATTGAAGATATACGCAATCTCTGGGCTTCAGTTTGATTGATTATCGTCTCCATGACATCTGCGAGGCTTTTTTTATCCTGAAAATCGTCTCCGTACGACATGATATCTATACCAGATAAAACGATCTCATTGATGCCAACCGAGCAAAA
Source organism: uncultured Alphaproteobacteria bacterium (assembly GCA_947367345.1). Taxonomy (GTDB): domain Bacteria; phylum Pseudomonadota; class Alphaproteobacteria; order RUG11792; family RUG11792; genus CANBDL01. The sequence goes on from CANBDL010000006.1 coordinate 16,743, forward strand.
ATATTTTATCTGTTCTACGATAAATTCGATCGGCAAACTCTGAGACTTACCGCGTGTATACGGTATGATGCAGTACGAGCAGTGATGATTGCATCCGTTCTGAATCTGGAGAAACGCCCTAGTTCTGTCTTCAAACAGCTGTCTACCCGATTTTTGCAATGTACCTGCATCAAATTTTGTTTTTTCGTCGTTCTGAACTATCTTATGAACCCCGTCTAAATCCCGGAAATATTCATACGATGTTTTGGCGGCACACCCAGTCACTATCACTTTGGCGCGCGGGTTTTCACGTATTGCTTTTCTAACAGCCTGCTTCGACTGTCTTTCTGCTTCATGAGTGACTGTACATGTGTTGATAATTACAACGTCTTGATCGGGATTTTCCGCAAGTATCCTCATTCTCTCCAGTTCTGATTCGTAATAATTAAATCTACATCCTAGCGTTATAGTTTTTACATGTGTATTTTGATCAGCCGTATTACATTCTGTATCACATTGTGCTTGGCTATTCTTGGTCATCTAGCGCCACCTATCTGAGCCCAAGATATTGTTCAACCATGCATGCACAGAGAGAGCCCTGGCCAGCCGAATATACAGCCTGCTTCAAGCTGTCTGCTACGACATCTCCTATGGCAAATATCCCAGGCACAGACGTAATCGTTTTGTCTGCCTTCACATACCCTGTCTCGTCTAAATCAACAAGATCAGCCACGAGCTTGGAGCATGGCGTAAGTCCTATCGCGATAAAAACTCCGTCAAGCATGATTTCTTTTTTTTCCTTGGTAATATTGTCAACGAAGCTCAGAGACTCAACCCTGCTAGACCCTTTTATCTCGGTAACTTCCGCGTTCCATATGCACTCTACCTTACCGTCACCAAACAACTTATTTTGGAGGGTCTTCTCGGCTCTCAAGGTATCACGCCTGTGTACGAGATATACTTTGCCAGCCAGATTAGATAGAAACACAGCCTCTATAACTGCGCTGTTACCCCCGCCAAGTACGGCAACCGTTTTGCCCCTGTACATAGGACCATCGCACGTTGCGCACCAAGACACGCCCTTGTTTGCAAACTCTTTTTCACCGGGTATATTTAACTTCTTGTGCCCAGACCCAGTCGCTATGACAACAGATCTTGTTACGATACTCTGACCCGATTCCGTCGTCAGGGCGAACATCTTGCGTGGCTCGCAATCTACGATATCTATTGTACTTATTGAATCATATTCTATCCTGCACCCAGCTTTTTCAGCGTGAGATATCATATTCACCATAAGATCCGGTCCAGATATAGACGCAATACCAGGATAATTCTCGATATAGTCCGTAGTAGTCAGCTGGCCACCCGGCATAGACCCAGAAAACAAAACAGGGTCCAGTCCTGATCTACCGCAATATATGCCGCATGTTAAACCAGCAGGCCCAGAACCTATAATTACAACATTGTGTATTGCTTGAGTATTTGTATTGCTAGACATTTTTCGCTTGTTCAATTATGCTTGTCACTTTATTATACATGATCCGGGATGTCTGGGCAAATCAATGAATCGCGACAGAGTCAAGATATCTATGTATGTTACGATATACAACAGATGAGATCGATAATACCAGATGAATAACAAGCGAATTCGTTATCTTCAGTATACAGTTACTATAGCTCTAGCCATAGCAACATACAGAAGCCCAGTTCTGCCGCATTTTCTTCTTACAGTTCATCGTCGATATATTTTGCAATTTTACAAAATGTAAGCATCGATTTCTGATTAGAGAAAATGCGAGTCCAATTAAGGAAGATAGGTTTTGATGGGCTTTATGTATTCCCATACATTTGATTTCGTTTTTGATTGTTTTGTAATTCGTTTTGCGCGCCACTGCGTCTCTCCCGTGCATTGTGGCGCCCTGGATTGACGTTCCTGCTGTTATCTCTCGTGGTGTTTGCAATGTTTGCAGAATTTCCTGTTGTATTTTGTTGTTTGCCTCCGCTTTGCGTAGAGCCATTTCTACTGCGATTATTTGCCGCACCCCTACTGTTGGCTTGGTTGTGCTCCTGTTGTTGTACTGCGTTGCTCGCCGGTTGTCTATTATTTGTATTACGCTGTCTTACAACTTGTCCGCGAAATCCTTTTATTGTTTTTGCAATTATTTGGTATGTCTTGCCCCTCTGGACTACAAATGAGATATATCTCCTGCCCTCATTCTTAACCTGCTCGACTATCATCTTGAGCTGATATGCGTTTTGTATATTTTTTCCATCAGCCATAATGATTCCGTCCCCAATCTCAAATGATGTACTGTACGGCGCGTTGACTATGTCTGTGTAAATTACTATGACTTTCGCATTATTCTTGAAGTTTTTGTTTTCTGTTACAAATCTAGGTAAGTCCTTCACGTGTATTCCAACGTCGGATATATCTATGGATTTGATATTTTCCCCGATCTTTCTATCGTCATTGCTATGCTTGTTGACTGTTTCGCTTTTTATTTCATAGCTGCTTATGTCATTGACAGATGCACTAATTTTAATTGTATTGAATTTATCTCCGTCTTTTCTGAGTATCGTCAGGTCAGCTACTTCGCCCACATTTGCCATACTTACGAAATTCATAAGATCTGAGCTTGACGTAATTTTTTTTCCGTTTAACGCAATTATGATGTCGCACTGCCTGACACCTTTTTTGTGCGCTGACGACCCCTCAAGTACGCTGCTAACGAAGAAACCGCATTTGTCTGAGTTTTGTTCTATGCTGTTTCCGTAAATAGCTGCAAACTCCTTCGCGGCTATAAACTGTGTAACGATACCGAGCCATCCCCTGCCAATCTCGCCGCCTTTGCGAATTATTTTATCTACAACAGTCTTTGCTATATTTGAAGGTATTGCCAGAGCTATACCTATGTTTCCTCCGTCCTCGTCTGAACCTGGTATTATATTGCGATTAACGCCTATTACTTCTCCACTTGTATTTATTAGGCACCCACCTGAGCTACCAACATTAATTGACGCATTATGCTGTATAAAATTGCTTGATTGTATGTATATATTTCTCTGGAAGTTGTCCTCCAAAACAAGATCGTCATGTATATTTCTCTTCATAGAAGAGATTATACCGTTTGTTACTGTTCCGCCGAGCCCAAATGGATTTCCTATCGCAAAAACTATATTGCCCTCGCGCATATTGCTTGAATTGCCCCAATTTAGCGGCATAATTCTCGTTTTGCTTCTGGCTGCATTAGATATATAAAATTTCAAAACAGCTATGTCAATCATCTCCTCATAGCCGTGTATTTCTGCCGGAATGGCCGTCTTGTCGTTCAGGAATATCGTTATGTTTTTGGCCCCAGATATAACGTGATAGTTTGTTACAACATAGGCTACCCCGTTTTCCACCTTAATTATGAAGCCTGATCCAAGCGATCCTTGCACCGTACTGATCTTTTTGTTGTTTGCGTTCAGGAAGCCGTACATGAAGTCTTTTGTTACAATGCCATGTAAATAGTGATTGCTTACAACATCTGAGATGTTTTTCATTGATAGTTCGTCATCCTCCATTGTCGCTATACTTACAGTAGAATTCATAACAGTAGAGATCATATCCGCAATACCATCGCTATATGCAGCAAGGTCTGGATTTATTGGAAGATTAGTATGTTGGCCATCAATATGGTTCTGAGTTATATTGTCTACGCGTTTAGATAATAAGGTTATCATATCAATTATTTTGTCCTTGCCGGTTTCTTTGTCGTAAAAATTTTCTGGCCAGGATTCTTTTGTGCCAAGATTAGCAATACCTGTTTGATGCTTAACGTAGTTGTATATATATTTTGCACATTCGTAACATACAATAATGCAAATTATTGTCAAAAGATATTTTATTAAGGATCTAATACGCATATACTATTTTCCCCTAAAAACAACAAGAGAATGCAGAAATAGTTACCTCAATTTTACAACAAACCGAAAATCAAAAACTAAAAAATTATTAATTATTGTAAAGATTCTTGCGGTATGGTATAATATATTGTACAATTCGGTCGTTATATCCACATGATATCAGAGATCAGAAACTTAATAGCAGAGTGCATAAATGATTTTGCAAAGAATAACGGTATTGATTTTAATGTTGTAGCTTCAGATATAAAGCTTGAACAGATTCGTCATAACATACCTGGCGACATATATACAAATGCATCTATAGCTTATGCCAAGAGGCTTAATATTGGCGTCGTTGATCTTTCTAAAATCATGGTTTTAGCCATACAAAAAAATAGATATGTATCAGACGTATACGTATCTGAATCTGGTTTTATAAATATCACGATAAATGCAGATGCGTGGCGGAAAAATATTCAGAACATCTTGTCTCTCGGAAATATGTATGGTTCTTGCAATCTGTTTCAAGGAAAGACTGCAAACGTTGAGTTTGTTTCTGCAAACCCAACCGGACCTCTTCATACAGGCCACGCAAGAAACGCTGTACTTGGTAGCTGCATAGCGAATCTTATGGAAAAAGTTGGCTACAAGGTGACAAGAGAGTTTTATATCAATGACATGGGAAACCAGATAAAACTCCTGGGAAAGTCTTTGTATCTGAGGTATTTGGAGGCCTGTAACCATGATATTGGCGGCAGATTTTCTGATTGTATGTATCATGGCGAGTACATAAAAAAATGGGCATCATGCCTTGTTGAAAAATATGGTCAAAGCCTTCCTATAGACAATCAAGACAGCGAAGATGAGGCCGAGCGTTTTTGCGCACAGTATGCTTTATCTGCATCTCTGGATGAGTTTAAATCAGACCTGCAATTATTGGGAGTAATGATGGATATATATACTTCCGAGAAGGAGGTTATGTCCGGAGATAAACGAGATGAGGCTTTCAAAATACTAAAGAACAAAGGCCTTATATATGAAGGAATATTACCAAAGCCAAAATCATCAGATGCCAGTGAAGAATGGGAAGAGGCACAGCAAACCCTTTTTAGATCAACAAGCTACGGAGACGATATAGATAGAGCCGTCAAAAAATCAAACGGGGATTGGACGTATTTTGCATCTGATATAGCGTATCACTACGATAAAATCTCAAGAGGATACGATCGCTTAGTGAATATATTCGGAGCAGATCATATAGGATATGTCAAACGCATTAAAGCTGCTGTGGCAGCAATGTGTTCCGATGAAAAGCCTGTGTCTATCGATATAATAGCGTATCAGCTTGTCAATTTTCTTGAGAACAACGTACAAATAAAGATGTCTAAGCGTTCTGGTGTTTTCATAACCCTGAAAGATGTTGTTGAAAAAGTTGGCAAAGACATTACAAGATTTACTATGATATCCAGAGATAGTAATTCAGTGATAGACTTTGATTTCGCGAAGGTTGTTGAGACTTCACTCGAAAATCCTTTGTTTTATATACAGTATTGTCATGCCAGAATATGTTCAGTCTTTAGAAATTACGAGCAACAATATGGAAAGCTGCACTTCGATGATGCCTGTACAAAGAATTGTTTTAGTTATATAACCCACAAAGACGAGATAGAAATAATTAAGATACTGGCATTCTATCCGGATCTTGTATTGTCTGCAGCCATTCATTTAGAGCCTCACAGGATATGTAACTACCTGAGAGATCTTTCTAAGGCATTTCATTATCTCTGGAATCAGGGCAAGATTAATGCGGAGTTGAGATTCATAGACACATCAAACAAAGAAAAAACTCTGGACAGAATGTATTTCCTCAAGGCAATACAAATAGTTATACAGAACGCCCTAAGTATATTAGGTATTGACCCTGTTTTTGAGATGAAGTAGTGTAACATGAAGAATAGAAATGGAAGTAACCAAGGCAACAGCTATATGAATTATAGTAATGCACATTTAAGTGGTGGTTATAGTTTAAAAAACATTGATAAAAATATACATGAATCACAAAGAAATCAACAAAAACAAAAAAGAGTCAAAAGCTTTGATCTTGATAATGAGATAATCCCTCGTCATATAGACAAGAATTCAAAGTTTTATCGTAGCGATTATGATGATTCTGTTGAAAGAGTAAATCGCAATAAAGAAAACCTCGTCAAATATCATGATCGAGATGAAAGCCACAATACCAAAAAAAGCGAACAGGAAATTGTTGTACGCCGTAACGACCAATATATTGGTGCCGGATCTGATCTTGGCAGGAATGCAAGTAATTTGTTATACAGGGAGTCCCCAAGATACGATCCAAAAATGGTTCGCAAATCAATCAATATGCCTAGTAGTTCTCGTATAGATTACGATGACGACAGTATAAACTTTTACAGTGACACAAATTCAATAATAGGGGCCGATATAATAAAAAAATTCTTCGTTGTTTTTGGCGCAATGCTTGGGATAATTATTGCAACTTGGTTTATCTTTTATCTCGTCAATGGCGGTAGCAATATAGACGAGAGGACTGTCATATCTCCATCTAATTCTAACTGGAAAATAAAGAATAAAAAAGAAGAAGATATACAGGACAAGTTGTTGTACGATATAGTTGGATATCGTAATTCTATTAAAAATAATGCCGGAACAAGAGACTCACATGAGGTCCCTAACGTAGAAAAATTACAGGGCAATAAGAAAAATCGTTATGATGCAAGCTCTGTTTCAGACAAACATATTACGTCCGATAAGTTTGTATATTATGTGAATATCTTGAAGAGTTATAACATGTCGAGACCCGGAGATACAATAGAATATCTGAGGAAGAAATATCCGTTTATTGATGGCAGCAGTATTGCAGTTAAAACAGTTGTAGATTTGAATGGAAAACAGAAGGATGCAATTTTGATGGGTCCATTTTTATCTGAAGATTATGCTAAAGATATTGCTTCATCTGTCTCGATTGATTTCAAGTGTTCAGTTATAAAAACAAGAAAAGCTTAGCCTTAGGCTTTTATGCTATACTTTGCTTATAGATTATTTTTCATCAGATCAAATGCAGAGTTTGTTATACGTGATAGCGACCATAATCATTATGATAGTTACCTTGATACATGAGTATGGTCATTTTATTGTTGCAAGAAAATACAATGTATTTGTTAAAACTTTCTCTGTAGGTTTTGGAAAAACATTGTGGTCTGTGAAATCTAAAAAAAGTGGAACTGTCTACAAAATATCGGCTATACCTCTTGGTGGGTACGTAGAGCCAATAGATCAAGAAAGCCTCGACAACATGAAAAGAGAATGCCTGGAGAATGGCGGCGATATAGACGAGCTTAACAAGTTGAATGGCCATACGATGGATGATGCAAGTCCTTGGCAGAGGTTTTTGATAGCGGTTGCTGGGCCTTTGGCGAATTTTATATTTGCTGCATTCTTATTTGTATGTGTTTATTGTTGTATTGGTCTTAAGGAATACAGAGTACTACATGAAACTGACGATGTTCTTAAGTATGGCCTAAGACAAAACGATATTATCGGTCAATATTCTAAGAACAAGAACAATGACAATGTTTTACTGGTTTCTAGAAGTGGAGATGGAATTCAGAGGATTATTGTATCTGACGTTCCAGATGAAATAAAAAACACATCAGACTTCGTAAATAAAATCCTGAACAAAGATAGCAACGCTATTGATGTCATAATTCAAAGAAATCCAGCTATCTTGTTGGCAACTATTTTGACGAAAGAATATGTATATACAAAATTAACAGCTAAGGGGCTTGTTAAGATATTTACGTTTTCAAAGGAGTCTCGCCAAAATACAGGTGGATTCGCAAGCATTATTTCTTTCATATCAAAACAAGCGTGTAGCGGTTTTGTAGGAGCAATGGATGCAATAATTTTGATTTCAATCATGCTCGGGGCCTTCAACGTCATGCCCATCATACCTCTGGATGGTGGCCGTATGGTGATTGAGTTATACCAGATTATATCTCGCAAAACACTGCACAAATCAGCAGAGAAATATATAAATATAATCGGTATTTCCGTAATACTGTTTCTATTCGCTTATTCTAATATAATGGATATTATAAGATTTTTATTCTGGTGATGTAGTATTAATACCTCGAGAAGACCGCATGATTTCTGCTGTTATACCAATTTGATTTCTATATCTGTCTTGAAGTTATCGATATCTGTTTTGCCCTCAAAAAATGTTTTTATAGTCTGTCTGTGCGGTATATTTTCAAAACTAACGAGCTCTATATTGTTTATTCTTGGTTCGAACGTCATGATAGATTGCTTGATATGCCTGTGAATATTATAGATATACTGCTGACCCTCGTAAAGTAGCCCCTCGAATATTCCAAACATGAATGCTCTTGTGTCCTTGTACATATCCATTGATCGAACATCTAATCTTACTCGTGATTCAAGTATTTCTTTTATAGACACAAATATTGAATGCATATACTCTGATTTGTTGTTGTAGCACGGATTGCTGGATGCAAATTTCGTAAAAAATGGTTTATCGTAGTACTTCATATGAATATTTGCAGCATACAGCGCGATTATGATGTATTGTACCACATTTTCATACGCATACATTATTGGCTGTCATGAAAAACGTTTGTAGCTAAAGTATGTTACAATTTTAGCAATTACAGGCATTTATTTGGTGCCAACAACATGCTAAATTCACAGTCGTTATCTTGCGAAAATATATCACAGACATCTCTCCGCACACACACCTGCAATCAACTCAGGCTATCAAACAAAGACAACCAGGTTACTCTCTGTGGCTTCGTACACAACATAAGAGATCATGGCGGATTGCTATTCATAGATCTCCGAGATCACTACGGTATAACACAATGCGTAATGGAGCAGGGTAGTACCGCCATGGATACAGCCGGTAAGCTACGTGATGAGTATGTGATCAAGGTACAAGGTACAGTCTCAGCCAGAACGCCAGAAACGGTTAACCCAAACATGTCAACAGGTGGAATAGAGGTCGTAGTCTCGCACATCGATGTGTTATCAGAGAGGCAAGGTGAGCAGCTCCCAATCTCAATCAACACAAACCACACATTCCCAGAGGACACGAGGCTCACATATAGATACCTCGATCTCAGACGACATGAGATGCACGAGAATATAATAATGAGGTCCAAGGTAATATCTTATCTAAGGCAGTGTATGATTGAGCAGGGATTCCTCGATATGCAGACTCCTATACTGACTGCTTCATCACCTGAGGGAGCTAGAGACTTCCTAGTACCAAGCAGACTGCATCACGGTAAGTTCTACGCCTTACCTCAGGCACCTCAGCAATTTAAGCAGCTATTTATGGCATCAGGTTTTGACAGATACTTCCAGATAGCCCCTTGCTTCAGAGATGAGGACGCAAGAGCGGACAGGTCGCCAGGGGAATTCTACCAGCTTGATTTTGAGATGAGCTTCGTAACCCAGGATGATGTGTTTAAGGTGTCTGAGTATGTCTTGTATAACACTTTCAAGACATTTGCATCAAACCACACGAACGATTACAGAAAAGATATACAGATAACAGAGGCTCCGTTCCCTAGAATCACATACGAAGACGCCATGTTGCATTATGGGTGCGATAAGCCGGACCTCAGGAACCCTCTAGTAATCAATGACGCAACAGAGATACTCAAGAACACAAGCTTCGGACCGTTCCAGAATACTACGATAAGAGTTATAAAAGCGGACTGCAGCCAGCAGACCAGGTCATGGTTCGACAAGCTCAATGATTATGCGACGAGTATAGGCATGCCTGGTATCGGCTATATCACCTTAACCAACTATGATACAAACGAGTTCAAGGGGCCTATTACAAAGTTCCTAACCCAGGATGAGCTTGAGCAGCTCAAGAGGCAAAACGAGATGAAGGTGGGCGATACATTGTTCTTCATCGCGGCCAACATCAAGCTCGTCAACAATTACGCACACCTCATAAGAACATACCTCGGAAAGAACCTCAACATCATAGAGGAAAATGCGTTTAGATTCTGCTGGATCGTTGATTTCCCAATGTATGAGGTAGACGAAGAGACGAAGCAGATAGTATTCTCGCATAATCCTTTCTCGATGCCTCAGGGTGGTATGGAGGCTATGCAGACCAAGGACCCTCTTGAGATCAAGGCATACCAATACGACATAGTATGTAACGGTGTCGAGCTGTCAAGCGGAGCAATCAGAAACCACATACCTGAGATTATGTATAAGGCCTTCGAGATAGCCGGCTATGATTCGAGCGTTGTGGACAGCAAGTTCCCAGCCATGATCAAGGCATTCAAATTCGGAGCCCCGCCACATGGAGGATGTGCTCCAGGTGTAGACAGAATACTGATGCTACTTACAAACTCAACAAGTATAAGAGATGTCATAGCATTCCCATTCAACCAGCAGGCTCAGGATCTCATGTGTTCCGCTCCGGCTGAGGTGGGTCAGAAGCAGCTTGATGAGTTACATATAAAGGTTTTACCGATTGTGAAGAAGACTTTATGATATGTAGATGCATGAATACGTAGAAATCGCAACTGGATTGTAATATAATTTTTATAACTTGGTATAGTCGGGTGCATCAATGGCAAGCGGTAAAAAAATAAAAATAACAATATTAGCTGTATTTGCTGTAGCTACATTGTCTTGCTTCGTTTCTTATTGTTTACAAAGCAAATCGTCTGAATCTTGTGGGTTGAGCGGAGGAAAATGCAGCGAGAAGCATGATTTGCACGGTACAACAGTTATAGATCAGAGTATGCTGAAGGAGAATTGCATATACTGGGATCATAAGAAACAAAAAGCCTGGGTCATTGATGAAGGCAGTATAGAGAATAAGATCAACGAGGTATTGTCGAATTCGTCAAAATCTATTGTTGTCTGTTGCGCAACGTGGTGTGGTCCATGTATAAAACTAAAACAATTTCTTGGTGAATACAGTTCCGATATACATAAAAACGTTGACATCATTATCATAAACTCCGACAAGACATCTTTTGACGTTTTGAGATTGCCGAATATGTTGGGGTCTGATCGTAAGTTATCAGGGTACCCAACGATATACTGCGTAAAATCAGGCAAGGTATCTTCTACGATTGTTGGATTTGGATATTCAACAAAGAATGATCTGAGTAGGTTTGCGATTGCATAATGACAGTCTGCGACTTTCTTGTAAAAACACTAGTTGGATTTAGATAGTTGTTCGGTTTTACTGCATCTGTATCTATTTTTATCTTGTGTTATTAATCAGGACGCCACATATACGTGCAATACTACCCAAGATTTTTTTCCATATAATGTTTTCTGCATAGCGACACATATTTATCGTTTTTGCCTATCTCTATTTGTTGGCCTCGGTCAACTATTTTTCCGTTCGGCAAGATCCTTACGTTCATCGTAGCTTTCTTACCGCAGTGGCAGATGGTTTTGACCTCCTCGAGTTCGTCAGCAAGTGTCAAAAGGTATTTGCTGCCGTCGAATGGTTCGCCCATAAAATCACTTCTGAGGCCGTAGCAAATCACAGGTATACCTAGCTCATCTACTATTCTGCACAACTGGTATACTTGTTCTTTAGTTAAAAATTGCGCTTCATCAATAAATATACAGTTGATTTTGGCGTCTTTCATTTTTTGTTGCGCATCGAGAAATATATTGGTATTCACGTCAAATAGATTCGCATCGGAAGCTAACCCTATTCTTGAGTTGATCTTGTGATTACCGTTATCATCCTTGTCCATGCAGAACGTATACATGATAGTATTCATACCGCGTTCTTTGTAGTTAAAATTACTTTGGAGCAACTTTGTTGTTTTGCCGGCATTCATGGCCGAATAATAGAAATACAGCTTTGACATATTTGCAGATCCCCGGTCCCTGATAGTTGTCGCATTAACACATGCGAGTGCTTGTTCTGATATTGTACCAGATTTGCTCACCCCATCATTATGATTTATAATTGCGAGCCAATCCAGATTTATCTGATATGCGATTCCAGCATTGTTAAAAAATTCTCCATGCCGTACAAAGCAACGAAGCCGCCCAAACGAGGGCCACGATCGCATCCAAACAATATCTCGTACAGACGCTTGAACCATGTCTTGAGGTCCGACTGATCGTAATACAGCTTACCGACCTCGTATATTACAGTCTGTATGTCATCGGCTGTTCTCTGTGTCTCAGGCAGCTGTTGTAGCGCCGTGTGTAACGATTGCAGCTGCCTCTTCTCGTCTTCCGTTGGTATGCTTAGCACCCTAGTACCAGCCACGAAGTCTTTGTAGTATACGATCGCGAAGGAGGCCATCTGCTTCATAAACTCCATCGCATCGCCTGACACATTGCCTTGCGACGCATATTTTGTCACAAAGCCCATCACTGTTTCCTGGTCAACTATGCCGCACGTCTGAACCAGATTCAGCAACATGGAAAAACGCAGGCACCCCGAATAGTTCGGCACGGAACCGTTGTGTATGAAGAATGCCGGGTTCTCGTATTTCTTGGATCCGTCCCCATCCGCAGCCTGAGCAGGAAACTTTGCAACAGAATCGAGATACTCGTCCATCGCCTGAGGTATCACGTCGAAATAAAGCTTCTTGGCTCGCTGCGGGGTTTGATACATGTAGTACGCCAGGCTCTCGGATGGAGCGTACTTCAGCCAGTCCTCCATCGACAGCCCGTTGCCCTTGGACTTCGAGATCTTTTTGCCCTCCTCGTCAAGGAATAATTCATACGTAAATTCAATCGGGGATTGGCCGCCTATCGTATCGCATATTTTTGATGACAAGGTGAATGAGTCGATCAGGTCTTTGCCGTGCATCTCGTAGTCTACACCGAAGGCATACCAGCGCATGCCCCAATCGGCCTTCCACTGCAGCTTGCAGTTTCCATCCAGAGCCGACACCTCAACGAATTTCCCGTCATCGTTTTTGTACACCACGGTGCTTGAATCAGTCTTGACCTCCTCGATCTTTACCTGAAGCACCTTCCCGGTATCTGGGCAGATTGGCAGAAACGGACTGTAGGTCTTCTGGCGCTCCTCTCGTAGCGACGGCAGCATTATCTCCATGATTTTGTCGTAGTTCTGCAGAAGACGCTTCAAAGCATCGTTGAATACGCCTGATTTATACATCTCGGTAGAGCTCTTGAATTCATACTCGAAGCCGAACGAATCGAGGAACTGGCACAGCATCGCATTATTGTGATGCGCGAAGCTCTCGTACTTCTCAAAGGGATCAGGCACCTTGGTCAGGGGCATATCTATATACTTCGCAAGCATCTCCTGATTTGGTACGTTGGTCGGCACGCGCCGGAAGCCATCCATGTCGTCTGAGAAAGCTATGATCTTGGCTGACTTATCGCTTATCTGCCTGAATGCCCGCAGCACAAATGTTGTCCTGAGAACCTCGCCGAAAGTACCTATGTGTGGCAAACCGGACGGCCCATACCCTGTCTCGAAAATCACGTGATCCTTGTTCTTGCAGCGTTCCAGTATTTTATGGGCCTCGACGAATGGCCAAGCTTTTGCGTTGTTAATCATAGAATGCGTCCAACATATTCATGAATTCTGTTAAGTTGATTGTAGCATAGTGGATTATATTAAACAATATCTCAAATTACAACAAATGATTTGCTTTCTACGCATTTTGAATCTGTATTAAATTTGCTTTGATACATCAAATATATATTTTAAGCAATGACATATATCTGTCCATCGCATTTTATGATAAAATGTGTTTGTTATATTATGTGTTTTTTCCAAAAAATGTTGATCAACAAAATCTCGAAACTATTTGTTAATTTTATTGCTATCTCTTCGGCTGTATGCGTTCAATGCTCAACTCAATCATCAGAAAACAAAAACGGTTCTTCCGGTGGTGTTGCGAAAAAAAATGAAGCTGGATCTGGATCAGAAAATAGAAGTGTTCAGTTATCTGCAAACAAACACGCAAGAAAGACGGCCAGAGTGATGGAATTTCATAGATTTGACGATGTTAGTCTGGAGTCGGTTAAGGAATTGAACGCAACAAAGAAAGCAAAAGCATACATGAAAAAAACAATTACTTCCAGCGGAAAGTCGGGGTGTGCAGGAATAAAGGAGTGCTTTATAGTTGGCAATATTGGTCTTGACATAATCACAAATATAGACATGATCAATATGATAAAGTATCTTATGATAAGCAATGGAATTGAATATGATGAGAATTTGGCAGTTTGTATAGCAAATGAAGTTATCAATATGATCGCCAATAGAAGATATCAGGCAATAGTAGGGCTGGAAAATAACATTGTTTTCGATGATATGGCCGTAATACATGCAGTACAAAATATGGCTAAGTCACAAAATGTTTCCACAGAAGAATTTTTAAAAAATATAGCTAGTAGAAATATTAACATACATACATTTTTAGAAGATATACGTTGGCAGAACCATACAAACAGTGTTGCTCAGAGCCTATTACAACATGTAACTCTCGCGAGAGATAGCTATGACAATGCGAGAAGAATAATGGAAAAAGAGTCAGCAACCCCATCTTATAAATTTATGAGACTTAATCCATCATTCGGTCTAGTAAGTTTTAATAAATTCGTAGATACAATTTCTGGTAAAAATAGCGCTGGATACAATATTGCCGCTATTTTTAATTATATAAAAGAAAGTATGGGTGAGCCTGGCGTCGTCGCATATCCTAAGTGGAAAGTGTGGAGCAGAACCAAAAAAATATTAGACGCGACACATGTAAATGGTATAGCAAAGCACAAGACATCGAACGGTCAGGATTATGCTATATACCTAATTGAAAATGCTATGTCGAGGCGTTCTTCTGAGTTATACGAATATACAGCAGTCATGGCGCACATCAAAAATACTGTGACAATATTTTCAAATAAAGAAAGTATTACAAATTTTAATAGAAAAGTAATGCAATTGCAGAACACAAAAACAAAAGATGAGTTTGTAAAAATATGCAATCAAAACGGATGGCAGTATAATGAATTTGTGTCTAAACGTAATGATGCGAGATATGAAATGATGGTACAGATAGATGAAAATAACGCCGCAAAGAATACTGTGATAATCCCGTACAAACAGGATAGTCAAGACGAATTTATCGCTGTTTTAATAACAAAAAAAGAAAAAACAAAAAACGTAATACAAGATCATGAAGTCAGTGACCGTGTGGTTGCGTCTAAGTTATCAACGTTACTTTCTATTGAAACAAAAAGAGCCCAGGCAATTTTTGGCAATTTGTTAATCAATCAGAATGTTGACAGACTGATGAAGAGCTTGAAAAATACCTGATCCACACGCCATCCGCCAAATTCTGATTGACGTAATGTTTTGTTGTTAATTCCCAAGATAGATTAACCATTTTTTAATCAAAACTTCTTACAATGATATTGCGCGAGCGCAAATAAAAATGTTTTTTGCGCCTTTTGCCATAAATAGATTGACTTGTTTTTGCTGGATAGTATAAACTAGAGTGGGTGTCTCGTACAATGATAAGAGCTTTGAATAATATGGGAAAGAGGATGTATACAATTTACCGTATAAGTTGTAGAATAGCATGCATGTTGTTTGTATATGCTATGATATGTATAGTATTTGTAGCTGGTTAATTTTTGATTACTGCAAAAACAGCGATACATTCATTCAGAAGCAGAAACAGACAGTATTAGATTTGTTTATTAAAATTGCATGAGTATTTTGATAAATCATAATAATTTTGATTTTAGGCATAGACACCTTCATCAACTAACTGCAACACTTATAAAGCCAAATAAGCATCACACAAATACATACATATCACGACCATCTACAACAGATCACCTAAATGATCTATATGGAGCTGAGATTATCTTTTGTCAACAACTGGCAACCAAAGAATGTGTCACAAGAAGACCTATGCATGAATACAATGGATTGTTAGCCGCATAAATATTTTGATTTGGCGTTGCGGTTGATATTGAAATGTGTAATAACATCAAAGATGTATTGACAAATGTTTTAGTTGTTCTTATATTTGATAATATCTTATATGGATTTAATATTTCTGATAATATTCTGAGTACGGATTATCTTCCAGTATTATGTTCCTTGCTAAGTCGCGCGGTAGTTGTTGGTAGTTTATTTTTATGGTCATTGTTTATTGTCACTCATTCTATCATAACAATACTTCGTAAGCCTATCACTTAAATCTCCATAGCTCTCAAAGCCAGGTACAATTATTTCTTCTTCATCATCAATCAAAGCTTGTATACGCTTTATGGCTAGATCATAATCCTTGATTGCAATGAGAGTCAGTATTGCAAGAATTTGATCATGTGTGCTGTTTTGATAAGCATTGTGCGTTATGTGCTTTATAAAACAATCTAATTCTCTATCAAGAGTTTTGGCATATTTCGTAAAATGTTCTGCTAAGTATTGCGAGAACCCCCAACCAAAAGTCTCTCAAACGTCCATACCTCAACACAGTGTGTATCCAATGTTTTGTGCTGTAAGTTGATAGCATACTAGATGTTTGTAAACAAAACAACAAACCATTATTATTTCTTGTAAACAAAGCTTCTTTAGCAAAACT
>CANBDL010000007.1 GCA_947367345.1 uncultured Alphaproteobacteria bacterium
GCGACCACCGAGATCTACACCCTAGAGTTCGTCGGCAGCGTCAGATGTGTATAAGAGACAGATAGTTATATAAAATATACTATTCAAATTAAAGTTTCACTTATGTTTATTGCAACTTAATTGATGGTATAGAAAATTGATTGATATATTCTTTTAATTCGTTGGATAATTTATTTGATACTTCTATTTCGTCACAGTTATGCTGTATTATTATTGGCGATATTGTTGTATGCGCCTGCTTTATGTTGCCAATAAAAATACAATTTGGATACGCTAGCATGAATTGTAAATCATCTTGAACGATAGGTTGAACTTTTATCTGTTGTTTCTGCTCTTCAATTGTATTTGTTATCTTTTCAGTACAGCTTTGACATATATTCCTCAACATATTTCTAATAATACTAATATCTGCAAAAATATGATTTCTTCCTATCTGTATTGCGTAGTCTTTAATATCTTTTGGATTTATGTTTGGATCCATAGATTTTGAGATTGCTAAAATTATAAATTTTATATTACAGCGTTTATGATTGTAAAGCCATTTTATTATATTTTCTAATAAATTATGACAATTTTTGCACATTGAATTTTTGGTAACAAATACTACATATTTTGTTGGAATACTTGTTGAACTATCGCCTTGTGTACTATTGCATAGTTTTTGAAAAATAAGATGAGCTATTACTTCTTCTGTGTGAATATTAAATTCTTGTTTTTGTCTTGCATTTTTTGCCTTATTAAAATTTTCTATTTTCATGTATAGATTATGTGAAATATTTTCTAATTCTGTGCTTTCTTGTCCATTGTTATCACCAGAAGATGAATGCTTAAATTCTGATAAATTTATTTTATTAACTCTTATAATATCACCATGGTTTTCAGTTTTGTTACCAATTGTGGCAACTATCTTGTTAATTTTTGGGCTCGAATCATAAAAGTATAATATATTACCACTCATATCGTGTTTACTTGCGTTATTGTCTTTCAGATATTCTTGATATAGCCCCAGTAAATCATCAAGTGCTGAATCAATATTGTCGTATATCTTTATATCAGATATATTATCCTGCGAACATAAATATATATTATTTACAAATAAACAAATGATCAAAAATAAAGTATACAAAATCCTATACATAACTGCACCCTATAAACAATAAATAAACTTGCAGAATTCTATAATTGTTTTAGAATATAATTCACAACTAATAGTTTTATCTTATCTATATTGTCTCTGTATTCATATTTTAATATACTACTAAGATTTTCATTATTTAGAATCTCATTTGGGCGCAAAATTAATTTTGCCAGATCAACTTTATCCTGTACGCTATCTAATGGAATATAATATCTGCCTGAAAAATTATGATATTCTAATAAGAGATCCAGGAGGCTCCAGTAATATCTTGTTGATACAATACTTTTTGCATCATTAATATTCATATTTTGTACAATAAGCATTGCGTCATATAAATCATTAAACATTTCATAAGAATAACATGATATTGAGCTGCAGCAATTGTTTTCTATGCTATCATATTCCTCATTATACTCATCCCACTTTGTTTCAACATAGTTCAGTATATTTTTATATCTCTCTTGATCAAAACTGATATCTAAGTTTTTTGCACTAACAGTATTTTGATTATTGATTTCAGAATCATAATTTATGCTTTTTGTTTCTATTGTTATTTTCATTCCAGTAACTCCTTTATTAAAACAACAGAGCAATACAACATATAATAGATAACATATGTTATTCATTATGAAACCCCCATATAATAAAATTAATAAGATTTACACAAACATCAATATTGTGGAATATACGCGTATTTTATCACACATTCCACAACAGACAAAAATAAAATTATCAGTGTTTTTGTATCCAAAAAATATTGTTTTTATCTGACGCATGATATACCATGATACGGTAATACGCAACAAATCACAGCAACAATATGCTAAACCAAGAGCAACTCACAAATATAGATAAGGCCAAAGACATACTTATGAAAGGCGGTATTGTAGCATGTCCGACAGAAACTGTATATGGCCTCTTCGCCAGCGCTCTGGATGATGATGCCGTGAGAAGTATATACAAAATCAAAGGAAGACCAAGCCGCAATCCCCTTATAGTTCATATACACGACATAAATCAGGCTAGAGACTTCTGCGATATTGATGATATACAGTACGACACCATGAATAAAGCATGGAATATATATAATTACTCAGTATCTTTTGTTTTACGCATGAAAGATAATCCTGACGTTAATATATCCAAGCTTGCAACCTCCGGCCTTGAGACTGTTGCAGTAAGAATACCAATGGACCCAGTTGCCAATGCTATGCTTAAGGCATGCGGAATACCACTTGTGGCTCCAAGCGCAAATACGAGTAACTATCTAAGCCCAACAAACCACGATATGGTCGTCATGGATCTTGGTGATAAGGTTCCCCTGGTTCTGGATAATGGTTCTAGCACGAGAGGTCTCGAATCAACAATCATAGATATAAGCTCTGGAGTGTATAGAATTCTTAGGCCCGGGGTTTTGACTTACTCAGAAATACGGAGTAATCTTGGCATCAATACTGAAGAATACTGTGCAACGTATGAGAATATAGTCGCACCCGGCATGATGAAGAAACATTATTCTCCGCGAATACCTATGCGCATAAATGCCTACGACAGAAAACCCGGAGAAGCCCTGGTTGGTTTTGGCAACTCAGTGCCGGATTGCGATTTTAATCTTAGTAAGTCTGGGGACCTACACGAAGCTGCTCGCAACCTATACGCAACCCTGAAAAAAATCGAAGACCTCGGTATCTATATATCAATCGCCATCTCAGCCATACCGGAAGAAGGCGTCGGCATCGCAATAAATGATCGCCTGAGAAGGGGGTCCGCACCATCAGAACCAGCAGACCAGATCACAATTGAAAGATGTAAGCCTTACGTGTAAGCTAGGCGCTTTTGCATTGTTCTTGTCATGATGCTAGAATTACAATAACACGACACGATACGACAATCGGAGTTCACATGGACGATAAAAACATAGCCAAGGATATAATCAAACAGGTTGTCTCAAAGATTGAGATTCTCGAAGAAAGAAAAAACGAGATCTCAAACCAAATGAAAGAGGTCTATGACGAGGCAAAATTTCACGGTCTTGACGTCACGATACTCAAGCAACTCATCAGGTTGAGGAAAAAGAAGAAGGAGGACGTAGAGGAGGCCGAGGAACTGCTCAAGATATACAGCATGGCTCTCGAATCCTAAGATACATGGCTCTGGTAGCATGCAAGATACGAAGAACTGCAATCACATCAGGAATTTTTCCATCATAGCTCACATAGACCACGGTAAGTCAACTCTTGCCGATCGCCTTATAGAAATCTGTGGAGGACTCGAGAAGCGCGATATGAAGTCCCAGGTCCTTGATTCTATGGAGATCGAGAGGGAGAGAGGCATAACGATCAAGGCCCAAACTGTGCGTCTGACATACAATGCTCTTGACGGCCGCGAGTACGTACTGAATCTCATCGATACACCCGGTCACGTTGATTTTGCATACGAGGTAAGCCGATCTCTTGCAGCCTGCGAAGGATCAATCCTAATCGTTGATTCAACCCAAGGTGTTGAGGCCCAGACCCTAGCAAACGTGTATCACGCCATAGAAAACAATCACGAGATTATAGTTGTCTTAAACAAGGTTGACCTGCCAGCGTCTGATCCGGAAGCAGTAAAGCAGCAGATCGAGGAAGTGATAGGCATAGACGCCTCAGGAGCATTGAATGTATCAGCCAAGACTGGGGTTGGTGTGTCGGATGTCTTGGAGGCCATAGTAAATCGTCTGCCGGCCCCAAGTACAAAATCCACCAAGCTTCAAGCTCTACTGATAGACAGCTGGTACGATAAATACTTGGGCGTAATAGTTCTTGTGAGGATTTTTGACGGAGAGATCAAGTCCGGTGACAAGATTAAGATGATGTCAAATGGAGCTACGTACGTTGTGGAAAACGTCGGATACTTCCTGCCTAAAAAAAATATCGTTGACAAGTTGTCGGCTGGGGAGGTTGGATTTATCACCGCCAACATCAAGGACTCCATCGATTGTTTTGTCGGCGACACGATTACTCTCGAGAAGGATCCATGCTTTGAAGCTCTACCTGGCTTTAAGCCATCTACACCTGTTGTATTCTGTTGTATATTCCCGGTTGATACATCTGAATTCGAAAAACTGAGGGAGAGTATACTTAAGCTGCATCTCAACGATTCCAGTTTTACATACGAGCTGACAAATTCTGCGGCTCTTGGTTTTGGGTACAAGTGCGGCTTCCTCGGGCTTCTTCATCTAGAGATCATACAAGAACGTCTCGACAAGGAGTTCAACGTTGAAATCATTACGACGTCCCCCAGCGTTATGTACAGGGTTTTTTTGAAAAACGGTGAGTCGATCGAGCTTCACAATCCTGTCGACATGCCTGATGTGATGCGTATCGAAAGAATTGAGGAGCCCTGGATTAAGGCAACCATCATGGCTCCGTCTCAGTATCTTGGGGCAATACTAACTCTCTGCGAGGAAAGACGCGGTACCCAGACATCTCTTAGTTTTATAGGAGAAAGAGCCGTTATACAGTATGACATCCCCCTCAACGAGGTTGTATTTGATTTTTATGATAAACTTAAGTCAAATACGAAAGGTTATGCGTCGTTTGATTATGAGATTAGCGAGTATAGGGAGGGCGACCTCGTGAAGGTGTCGATCCTGGTTAACTCATCTCCAGTAGACGCATTGTCAATGATAGTTCATAGAATGAGGGCCGAACCTCGCGGTCGCGCCTTGTGTAAGAAGCTGAAAGACCTCATACCAAGGCAGCTGTTCCGCATAGCTATACAGGCTGCCATAGGAGGCAAGATCATAGCTCGCGAGACAGTGTCTGAGTATCGCAAGGACGTCTTGGCTAAATGCTATGGCGGAGACATAACCCGTAAGCGTAAGTTGTTGGATAAGCAGAAGGAGGGCAAGAAGCGTATGAGGCAAGTGGGCGATGTCTTCATACCCCAGAGCGCCTTCATAGCTGCTATCAAGATTTCTGATGAGTGATATATGCAAAAGTGGATGGAATCTGCCTTAGGCAGTATTATAAGCACAACTACATCTATTGTTATACTATCATACATACCTGTTATACGTGCACGCAAGAAGAATATCAGCATTTACGTCGATTATCTTAGGTATTTGTATGATTGCTTTGAGGATTTTAAGGACCAACTCCAAAGAGCCTATTATAATGATTGCTCCATGGATGCTGAGGTTTTGATATCATACGAACACTTTGTAAACATAAAGAACGACCATGTTTTAAAGATTAATACAGATGTTGTAAATAACGAAATACACTTCATGACAATGGTTTTTAGCAATGACTTCCAAGAATATATAAACATACTAAAAAACGCGAAAAACACATTGTTTGGAAGTAAAAATTGCGACAAGAAGGCTGTAAGGGACGTCATATTCCATACGTATATGTTTGTGTTGAAGATCATATATATTTCTCAGGTTTTCAACGATTATTGCATAAAACGCTACAATAAAAGTTCAATAGACATTGATACAAAAAGAAAACTCGATGTAGAAGAGGTATCTGTTATTTGCAGGCTTTACAAACTCATCGATGAATCCGAGGACACCGGCGGAGAAAATAAGCTTGTGAGGTTCGCAATAGAGGACCTTACAGCATCATGCAAGTCTGCCGCAAGTAAAACGCAGGTTTCTATTTGGCTTATATACACAAAGATGTATTGGAAGAATATGTTTAGCAGGGTTGATTGTATATAATTTGAATGTTGTATATGGTTTTAGTAATTTGTTAGGAGCGGTTAATCATTTATTATTTCGCGAGTCTAGAGTCAAGACTCTAAACATGTACATCTACTTTAACTGACTATTGTTGCATGGCTGGGAGATGGATGATAGATGAGTGGTCTAGATGCTTTTTGTAGCTTGTATCTTTTAATATTTTTTTAACAATCTTCCTGTAGACTTGTTGCAAACACACCTATTGTACATGGTAGTAAGATGTGCCATAACAAACAGAATACTCTCTTGTATATGAGACAATTTCTTATAGCTTTATTCTTGTTGTTTTCTTATGTACCTTGTGTTTGGGGTGCTATATGGACAATGGATGCTCAGAATGTACAAGAACAGGAAATAAAGGAGGTATATAATCAGATTTATGAGCATTTTTTTGATTTAAACAAGTTTGTTGAAGGTGAAATTAAGAAAGGTGATAGTAGTGAAGTTTATAAAGCTTTGAAAGGGCAACAACAATTTCTTACCGACAAAAAGAACAAAATACAGAACGACCGTACACGCATTGAAAAATTAAAAAGCTCACGGGATAAAACTAAATCACAGATAAGCAGCATTCAGGATTCGAAACTCCAAGAAAAACAACAAGTAATAAAAAACTTATCAGAAATATTGCATAAGCAGGAAGCATATATATGCCATTTAGAACGTGAAATGAAACAACAACCTACATGTAATGACTTAGAGAACGAAATATCCAACATTCAATCTTTAATGCATCAATTGAAAAACAAAGATAATTCATTACAGTTGACAGAAACATATAATCCATCAGACAAAGTTTTGCAAAATGGATCCTACAACAATCAATGCGATAGTTTATGTGATGTGCTTTTGTCATCTAAAGGATGCTTAGTGGCCAAAGAAAATAAAAAAAATTAAGTTAACTACTGTAGACAATAACATGAAAGATAGTTTAGATAAAAAACTAAAAATCATACAGGCGTATGCGATTTTTTTGCAAGAATTAAAAAATAAATCACCTTTTTTAAAGGAATGTATCGAACAGTTTGAAAAAGAGAGGCATAAGAATAATTGTACTCAAATCAATGCTTCATATTGTCAAAAATATATGTATAAAGTTGGTGTTTTATATTATAACAATGGACACAGTGATAGAGGCCCGAACGTAATTCAATCTCATCAAAATATGTATTTAATGAATAATGAAAATGCAAAATGTATATATAAAATGTATTACGACCAAAACATAGACCCATCAGATATTGCGCCAGATATACAACAATATCAAATAAGTAGTGTATCTGTACACCATATGTATCCTCTATCTCTCGGGGGCCCTTCAATATTATCAAATTATATTCTTGTTAAGGAAGTAGAGCACGCAAAGATTCATACGAGTTCTATCTATCAAAAACTGGTTCGTAATGCAAATCAAAACACTGAAGATGATTATTTATCACCATTAAAAAAACAATTCCAACCCTTATAAAAAATACATTAAAAACGCATAATGAAATAACAATTACTGTTAATAATACTAATAATAATACTAATATAATTGATATAAAAAATATAAGCCATATAGAGCCCACATGCCAGATAAAAGTTGATTGTAATACACCGTAATGTAAATCTTATAACATACCTTATAATGATTTTATGGAATTACTAGAATTTTGTAAAGTATCAAATAAGTCAGTAATATATGCAAATATAACAGACAATAAAATACAATATTCAACTTACCCTGTAGACGGATGGCAACCAATTAAAAAAGATGAAGATAGCTTGTATTTGCTTGCATATTTAACACATATTTTTGAAGATGCAAAAAAATTTCATGATCTTTTGTTGGAAAAAATAACAGAGAAGCAAGAGCCGGGAAAAATAACAGAGAATCAAAATAAGAAAACAATAAGCACTATACAATATAAAATCATAGAAACATATAAAGATTTATCATTTATACACAAAATTAAAGAAGATTACGATAATGGTGGAATATTAATGTAATTAAACCAGAAAGATATAATATCAATCTGGTTTACATTATTTACAAACTAATGATTATTATTTAATATAATTATAGTTCTAATGTATTGTATTAAACTGATACGACGATATTCAAAAAATCTGTTACATATTATTTTAATATTAACAAGATTGTGGTCATACAAATAACCTTCAATAACTGTAGTGTAAAATTCTTGTCTATATTCTGTTTCTGCAAAATCGCATAAACCTAATGTTGCATCAATGTAGTGGATTATATTTATGGATAGTTCTTTGTGATTTCTAATCATTTCTATGCAATCTAATATGCATCCATTATACGCATCTTCAATATTTTCATACCCTATTTTAAACCCCAATCTCCTTTCTTCTGCTATAGTGTCTACAATGTTCTTTTGCATTGTTTGTGTATCAATTACTATTTCGTCATCGTTTTTATATTCTTCTATTTTTTTACGATCCACAATACTATTCTTGTCGTCAGTACTTATTGCGCAATATAACTTATATAAACAAGTTAATCCATCCAATATGTCATCAACAGATATATCTGTATTTGTTAATATTTTAAATTGTGAACATGTTATTGTTTTTGTATCTGATGCGGTATCTATTTCTTCTTTTATATACTTTCTAATAATGTTTGCATCTGATTCAATGTCTTTTCTATGATAGCGACAATATCCCCAATCTAAAACAACTGGATTATCACAATTTTTGTTTTCATCTATTGAACATAATATATCATTTCCGCTACAATGCATTTCAAAAACCCATATACACAATACCAAAGACAAAACAACAAACTTATATATATATCTAAAAAGACCATACAAATTTCCAGATATAACATTTTATTTGTAAATTGTACCACAATTTAATTTATTACGACACCAACTTGTTAAGCTGTAAAATAACGGCTTCCTCAAGATCATCATGTTTTTAAGTGATAATAGATTGCAATTAACATACTAAAACATCTAATTATATTAGATGAGATAACATTCATTTCTAAATTCTTAAGATTTCTTAATGCATTGCCTGTAAAATGATTATGATGCATTATGATTTGGCTCGAGAAACACCGAAAATGAATCACAGAAAGCAGTGTTATTTGAAACTCTTGATAAAAAATATTTTCTTATTTTGTGTATCGTTCGGATATCAAGCAATATTTTTGTACAAACAATTATAATGATCATGAGTACTAGACAAAGAAAACATAAAGATTCATACAGTAAAGACAAAATAATAAACCATACAATCCATGATAATATGTGCCCCAATATTGCTGTAAATAATATAGCATGTTGATGTTATTGCTTTGCTAGATGTTATCCAATCAACCCCTCCAACCTATCTAAAAGCCTCGCAATATCATCTATGCCGGCCTGCCAGAATGATTCGTTAACATTCAAGCCAAACTCCTTCGCAATTGTTTTGAAGTCATATTGCCCACCTCCAGACAATATAGTTTTATATTTCTCTACAAATTTATTTCTCTCGTCGGTCGTTTTGCATTTTAAATATTTTGAATATAATACATTCACCAACAAAGCACCGAAGCCATATGCATAAGTATAAAAAGGCTGATTGAATATATGCGAACAATATACCCATCCAAAATTATAATCAGGGTTCAAAGAAACGCAGTCTCCGTAATATTTTTTCGAGCCGCCCTGCCAAAGCCCCGATATCTCCTCGAATGACAAGTAAGACTTCGTTTCATATAGTTTGTGGCATTCTTTTCCAAATTGGTATACACGTATAGCCTGGAACGTGTTGCTAAGTAATATTTCAATATATTTACACAAAAGATCTATCTTGTATTCTTTGTTTGGTGCATTATTGTACAAATACTCAAACAACAACCTCTCACAAAACAAAGACGATGCTTCTTGTATTACGATTGGCATATGGCTGCCAATATCAGGATCGAGATTCTTGGTTAAGCTGCAATGTATATAATGCCCGGCTTCATGAGCAAGCGTTGATACGTCTATAATTTTATTATTGAATTTCACGGATATATATGGGTCAATGCCTGCGCCCAAACTCAATGTCCATCCGGCATGATATTTATTGAGATTGCTGCGAGAGTCTATATGACCAGATGTAACGGCCTTATGAAATAACTGCGCGAAATCTTTGGGAAAATTGCCGAATGCTTTATGGATTATGGCGCATGCATCGCCGTAGCTAATGCTTTTCTTGAATTCCTTTGATTTTGCAATTTCTTGGTTGACTTGCCACTGTCTTAATTTTTTGGTCTTCAATAATTTAGCCTTGATCTTGAAGTATCTTTGTGAGATGGCTGAGTAATTCTTGTCAACGGTTTTGCATAGCAATTCAACATCATCATCTGATACATAATTATGGATATGTATATTCTCTTGCGCGCTAGGCATTTTTCTTATGGTCTTGTTATTGTGGGCGAAGGCGCAGATATAGTTGTAGCACAATTCAAATATATCTTTCCTGGACAAGGCAGCCATATGTAGACAGATTGTAAATTTTTTGCAATTATTTTGTGTTGCAGGCATACGACCCCACTGACCCAAAGTCTTACCTTGGTACTTGTACTCTTGCTGCAGCCGTGCTATTTGCTTGTTATATTGCGCCGTTGCCATACTACTTATTGCGCTATAACTTTGCGCCACCAGTTCTGATTCATCTCCCAATACATATTTTTTATTTTGTAACAGTGATTTGTATTTCGCATGATAAGGCTTGAGCTTGGTAATATTGTAAAAATCTTTACCAATCTTGCATACCTCGGTATAAAACCAATAAAGATATAGCGATGATATTGATTGCATATTCTGATTTATTTTTGTGCAAAACGTAATATTATCCTTGTCTGTGGTATTGGTGTAGTATTTTGCTGCAGCATATGCAGATATTTTGGAGATTAATATATTAATCTCCCGTAACTTATGCATGGCTTGTACAACGTTTTCTTTCGTAATTTTCCCCTTATATTTATTGCGAAACTCTATAGCCATATTCTTGGCTTTATTTAGATCTGACTCTAGCTTTGGATCCCGAATACTTTGATACAACTCGGATAGATCAAGCTCTCTTGGTTCAATATTTTTAAATGATACTGTAGCATCGCATTGTGTTTTTGTATCTGGAGATTTATTACATTGAATCGATTGGAATCAGGCAACTGATAGCATGTATATGGTTAGTATGGTTTTGATATTCATGGCAGAACATACGTGCGGCATATACGGACACTATATCATACTTTTCGGCCGACTTCTGTTATCGATGCACAATATTTAGCTATAGAAAGAGATTGCGGTATTGCTCACGGAAATTATGTTATGCGATATCCCATGTAAAATAACTAATCAATATACATGTACAACAATCAATCATCTCAAATATATAAATATTAAAATCGCGTTTAGAATGATATTCATGACAGATGATACAATTTTTTCCATTGGTATTTTGATGCTGCAAGATATAGCTTGTTGTATTGATATTTTGTGGCTATATATTATTGACGTAATAACTACAGAAGAACACATTATATATGGAATTATATATATGCTGTTACCAATAGAATTTATTGTTGCAGCTGAAATAAATATTTGGAATGCAACAGATATATACATTATTGTGTCTATGATTACTTTGTTTTGTTTTGTTGTGTATTGCAATATATTAGAACAAATAATCAAAAATACAGACGCAACAATGCATTGCGTATATTGCAGTATATTGATCTCTTGATTAAGGTTATTTATGTGATCAAGAGTTATGACTGCATGATTAAATATAGATATATAAATAAATCTTTTTCTAATATGTTTTGATAATATAGACTGCATACAGCAATAACAAATTGTTATAAATATTAAAACATTCGCCACTATTCCAACTATTCCTTGCTCACAATTTTTGTATATCTCATGTGATACAATAGTATCTATAATTACATTTTGATACAAAAGATGTATAAACATATGTATAGCATATATTGTTATTTTGGAAGATACATTCACAAATACATCGCACAAAGGAAAAACAAAAGAATTTATCACTAGAAGAAATACATATATTGTTGACGAATATTTTGCATACTCCGTTAATATAGCTGTTATGATTGTTAATACAGATAATAAAATCATAAATGAAAAATATATCCATGCCGCTATTGTAACTCTTTTTCGAGGATGGATTAATGAACAAAATATTGGAAAAACAATATTGGATGCTGCCATTAGTATTGTAGTATAAATATGGTTCTTGCCTAATATACAAAGAATAAGCATATTAATACATACGTATAACATTATTATATATGTAACACTTCTATACTTTAGAATTGCTTTATTGCACAGGATACATATGAGTGATGCATATGACATGAATGGTGCGTATATTCTGTATTTCTGATCTATTATTGAATAGTAATTATAATTCAAGCAATTTAAAAGAATAGAACACAAAAGAGTAAAACATAAAGACCATAGACATGCTATATATTGCCTACCCACATCAGAGCAAAAGAATAGCAACATAAAACATATTATTGGAGACAAAACTAATAGTATATCTAAATTGATCTGCATTTTGTATAAGCCCATCTACATATCTTTTGCAAAAAATTACGACAATCTATTATATGGATGCCAACTGATATAGAAGATAAAACAAGAATATATCCTATATTTTGCACAATACGTACAAAACCATTGTAAACAACACCCCAATATATGCAAGTTATTAATAAAATTATAAACAAAGTCTTTAAATCTGATACCCTGATTTTTAGAAATGATGCACGCCTTAGCGCCATACATAATTGTAGTATTATTATTGCATTGCATAATATTGTATACCACGAAATAAAATATGTACTAGTAAAAACAAATGTAATCATCGTGATAACAAAGGATATTACTGTTAAAACCCCATTATTCGCTATATTTATTGAGCTCAACAACATCATTGACATCATTGATAAAAATATATGCTGTATATGCATTATATTTGTAAAACTAATTAAGCTAAATTGCATAATTATGGTGTGGCATATCAACTTAAATGAATTAGTTATTACTTTATTGGCGTTTTTGGTTAATAATGTATCTATAGCCAACGACAACATTGTACATATATTTATGTATGCCAAAACTTTTTCTTCTATGTTGTTTGGTTTTATATCGCATACATTGTAAAATTTGACGAGATACATGAGGCACAAAAGCGTGTTTACCTGTTTACTTTTATTTGTATATGATGAATTATTTACATATAGAAGAGATATAGACAATATATATACTGGCACTATAGACTGTAGTTGTACATGATCCAATATGTTACAAAAGCAAAACAGAGACGCAAAACAAATAAGAATAGATTGCATTATTCCGTCCTTATCTATTATGTTATATATCGCTATTATTGACTGTAGTATAAGAAAAATTATATTACACCTAACGTCTCCTATATCTATCGACAATAATGCTATCATATAAGGAAAATATAGCTCGTGATTCTTTTGTTTGATGGACAACAACGTTGCTGT
The DNA here is from genome assembly GCA_947367345.1 of uncultured Alphaproteobacteria bacterium. Classification (GTDB taxonomy): domain Bacteria; phylum Pseudomonadota; class Alphaproteobacteria; order RUG11792; family RUG11792; genus CANBDL01. The sequence goes on from CANBDL010000007.1 coordinate 13,408, forward strand.
TAGTATTACTATATACGAGAAATATATGGTTTTGTGATAGCAAAAATCAGAAAAATTCAGCATTACGATTGAATAGACCATGAATATAGCTGAAAATATTAGTCTTATCTGCTTAATGAATACTGAAGATATGAGTGCTAATATAGCTATTCGTTCCATTGTAGAATCTCAATCATTTTTGATGCCGCTGATATCTCGGCTATTTTCTTAGATTCCCCAAAACCTACTGCCTCCTTCCCAAGAGCAGTAACTCTTACAGAAAACTCTTGCATATGACTTGGCCCATCTATCGATATAGTCTCATACACGGGCAGAGAATTGTTAATGGACTGAGTAATCTCCTGCAGCCTTCCTTTTGGGTTAATGCAATCCACATTGATTGAGTTAACATATTTTTCCCACAACATTGACACAACATTGTAAGATGTATCATAGTTTGAGTCTAAAAATATTGCAGCAACAATCGCCTCCATTGCATCAGCCAAAACGCTTTCATTCGTCTTGAGATGCTTCAGTGATGTTCTTATATACCGAGGCAAATTTATATCTATCGCTACAAGACAACACGTCTTGTATGATACCAGAAAAGAAAATATGTTTGATAATTCTCCAGTCTTAAGGCCTGCATATTTCCGAGAAACTATACTAGCGATAATTAGATTTAGAACTCTGTCTCCAAGAAATTCCATTTGGTCAAACTTATTATTTGAACTTTTGATGCTTGAATGAGTTATTGCTCTGAAAATCAAGGCTTTATTTTTGAACGAGTATCCAATATTTGCTTCCAATCCATACATCTGAAAAACAGAATCAAAAAAACGCGAATACTATTAAACAAATTTAAAAAACCTGTCTACTCTTATGCAAAACGGCAACTTATTCAACTTCCACAAACTACAACTTGCTGACATGATCACCATAACCACCTTGCCAACTATGTTTTCCTCTCTGATAAACCCTATATATTCCTGAGACCTGCTATCAGTCGAATCATCTCTATTGTCACCCATGCCAAAGTAGCATTTTTCCGGGACATAATAAGGCCCACAATTATCCCAATGTGCTGCACCAAAATCATATCTCTTTATAAAGATATGCTGGAATCCACTTGGAAGAGTCTGAAGGTATTTTCGAGATATTACTGTATGAACATTTTTATCTATTTCGCTTACTTGTTCTTGAGTTATAAAAGTCTCGTTAAGATATTGTATTGGACACCTAGAATCGTTTATATAGAGATAGCCATTCCTGACAACTATCTTGTCACCAGGCATTCCAACCAACCTTTTTACATATGTCTTGTTGTCTCCAGGATTATTTGTTCTAAATGCACAAAGATCTCCATACCTTGGCTTCCTAAACGCGAATATCCTGTCCTTCAAAACAGGAAACGGAAGTTGTACGGGACCTATAAGAAACGATCCATGATTATAACCATATACGCATCTTAATACTAATACAGTATCACCAATAAGTAGAGTTGGCTCCATGGAGCCACTTGGGACCTTGGCTATGTTTCCAACAAAAACTGTAACAAGAACAAAAATAAATAGAATCTTAAAGAAGTCAAATACGATTCGTAAAATGTCATTTAGAAATCTATCAGACATACAAAAAACCCGAACACATATCTAGATAAACGAGAGACCCTAAGTACTTCATCATACCTGTCGGCACACAGCCAAGCACAATCATCAGATTTTACTGCCTTGCTTCTGTTGTCTTTTCTGCATTATCTTTGCTCTTATTGCATTTTTTGCATCTTGTGCATACCATAACGAGTGCAACGATTATAGCTGCATACACAATTATCTTTCCAATCTTCATGACAAAACCATTTTTATCGTTAATACATACCAATATACTAACACATTTTGGCTCTAGAGAAAAGGCTTTTCCAAAAATTCTTGCTTATATTCGGTATTTCTTACATGAGATTTTGCATATATTTTTGCGATAACATTCTTATCTCATTACTTGATTCTTGAATAGTTTCCCCGCACATCATTGTAGGAGCAATTGTTTGTAGAATTTTTTTTGCAGTCTTGGATGCATTATGAGCCGCTGTTGTCAAATTGCTATTCGACTTTGGGTTATCGTACATAACCAGAATTACAAAGCGAGGCCTGAAATAAGGAAATACGCCTACAAATGTTGTTATATTCTGATTTTTACCATATCCACCTTTTATTACTTTCTGAGCAGTTCCTGTTTTACCGCATAACCCTATATCACTTACATTGGCTGTACGACCAGTACCATACACCATAACAAGCCTCATGATTTCCGCAAGAGTTTTAGATGTTTCTTCAGAAACCACCCTCTTCGCTTGTCTTTTATCGTAATTATACATTTTTACCAGGGTTGGCTTTACAAGGTGTCCGCCATTTAAAACCGACGCTATCGCAGACAATTGAGCTAACGGAGATACAGATATTGCATATCCATAAGATATAGACTCACCATCTGTTGATGTGAATCTCGGTAGAATTGGCTTCGATACCTCGTTGAGTTCCACATGACATTTTTCTAGCAAACCAAATGATTCCAAATATTTTTTCTGTATATCTGACCCAAATTTTCTTTGCATCAAAACAGATCCTTTGTTTGATGAATATATCAATATCTCTCCAACGTTGAGCGGATAATCCTTGTATGTCCAATCGCGTATTTGATATTGTGCTATTTTAACAATCGAGTTAGTTGCGAATGTTTCTCTAAGTTTCACTAAACCAGAATCCAATGCTACAGCTGTATTTAAAATCTTAAACGTCGAACCAGGCTCAAACGCTCCACTCGTATTACGATTCAGATCCACATCAGGCATAGATACCATTGCAAGTATTTCACCACTGTTTATGTCCATCAAAATAGCATTTGCTCCGTCAGCATTGTAGATCTTCATATCTTCGTACAATATATTATGTATTGTACTCTGAAGATAAAGATCTATTGATAATATTATTGGTTCGCCTTTTTTTAGGCTTGCGTCAAAATATTTCTCTAGATACGAAAGGCCATTACCATCCACATCACACACTCCAATTATATGTTTTGTAATCTTTTTATGTATTGCTTTTCTTGAATAATCTTCTACTATCTGGATACCTGGATCACCTAAAGCCATCAATTTACTTCTAACATCGTTATCTATATGTCTTTTTACCCATACGAATGATGTATTTTTGTTTGAAATCTTTTTGTATATTTCTTTATGATCTTTGCCTATAATTTGAGATATCTTCCTTGATAATTGCAAAACATCTTTTGTGATTATATTGCGAGGATTAACAAAACAAGAGTAACACTGTATAGTTTTACAAAGAAGCCTGCCGTTTCTATCAACTATATCACCTCTCATAAACGTTTTCTGAAATCCGGAGTCATGCCTTATTTTTTGTGGCGCATCGTCAAACAATATAATCCTGATTGATGAGTAGTATATCACAATAGACAAACACCATATTATTATCAAAGCACAATAAGATCTTTGAGACATAACTTCAATGATTGTATTTGAATCATTCAAGTTTTTCCATCTGCTGAGTTGATTTGGGAATATCTTCATTTTTGCATACGCTAAACAATATATCTCAACAAAAGATCGTCTATTGTCTTATTTTTTTGTTGATTTGCACAAATACTACTGCTTTGTATTGGACTACCTGATGTCTTAGGCTTATCTTGTTTATTTGTTTTCACAAGTTGCGCAATCTTATTATTTATATTATTTAAACTTGCAATGTGATGCATATCAACCATATGTAGATATGGGGTTTTTTCTGAGGAAATTTTTTTAAGTCTTTGGTGTTTGTTTTTTACAGACCACACATACTCAAGATTGCTATATTTGTTCTTTGCTGACTCTAATCTTGCCGTCATTTTACGCAACTCGTTTCTTTTGATTGTAATATTATTGCGAGACACAATTATACATCCTACGATGCATGCAACTATAACCATAGGAAATACTTTATATCTATTAAGCACATTACACCATATAAATAATTTACGTGTCAGTATATTTATTAAATAATACCAACGCTAATCATAAAAGCAATACATCGTTCAATTTCACTATATCACACAACGCGCCAGAAATTTATATACATAAGATTTGCGGTTTAGGTTTGTGATACAATATACTTATCCTTTATTGTGCAGGTATAGTTTAGTGGTAAAACATGAGCTTCCCAAGCTTATGATACGGGTTCGATTCCCGTTACCTGCTCCACAAACATAAAAAACACGCAATGACATACAGAGTAAGAATTTTTCTTGAAGCAATAATAGCAATCTTGCTGTCTTGCGCAAACTTCCTGTTGATGCAAATTTTTTGCTACAGATATTCTCTTTCATTTATTCTGTATTTTATTCTTAAGATTCGCAATGTAAATGTATCTCCTTACTGTATTTTTACTTTAGGAATTTGTGATGATATAATGATGTCTTCTTGCATTGGTTTTCACGCCACCGAATACAGTATTTGCGATTTTCTTTTATCAAATACAAAAATTATGCTTGTAAACAAGAATGTTGTATGCTATGTCATTATATGTGCCATGATATGCTTATCTTTTTAGTTTATCTAGATCGAATTTGACCCGGACCAATTATTATAGTTATAATACAATCGTTAGGTTTCTGTTATATTTCAGTGGATATTGTGAATATTAAAAGCTTGGTTTTTATTTTTGTTTTATTTTTAATGTCTGGTTGTACTGACAAATATTCTCATTTATACGATGATGAACCAAAGTTATGCAAAGAAATTCAAGCAGCATGGAAGCAAAAAAAACACAAAGACGTTATCCTACTGACTGACAAATTAGCCGCGAACTTCGCTTTCTCTAGATACTTACCCGATGCAATGCTTTTAGTGTCTGACATACACGCATCAATGCACAACGATAAGGCTGCCATAGAATCTTATAGAGCCTTCATAAAATTGTATCCAGATAATAAAAATGTTCCTCATGCGCTATATTCAATCTGTACAATTTTGTTTAAACAACTTAATACAGTTGACAGAGACCAACAGATTACTAAAATATTGATGGAGTACTTGCAAACTATAATCAATGATTATAGTGATTCAAAGTATGTAGAAGATGCAAAGAAGATGCTAAAGATATGCAACGGACAATGCGCAGCTTACGAAATATATTGGGCGACCCTTTATCAGAAAAAACGCAACTATGCCGCAGCTATAAATCGTTTAACATCAGTAATTGAACATTATATTGACACAGATTTTGCCCCTGAGGCTCTATATAGATTGGCCGAATGCTTCATAGCCATAGGCGGACATATTGATGCCGCAACAGTTACATTGAAATTAAAGGAAATTGCGCGTAATAGTTCATGGTACATCATGGCAGTAAATTTATGCAAAGAACATAAGATACATATCCCAGAAACTCATAACAACAGCAAAAATATTGCTAAGTTAAATACAAGTACGCAAATAAATAAAAAAACAAGAGCCTAGAGTAAAAAATGATTATCTACGGATCTCACCCCTGCCATCACGCAATAAAAAATAGAGCCAAAGATATACAAGAGATATATACAATCAAAGGTCATAATAGTCACGTTATTAACAACTATTTACCTGAAATATTGAAAAGAAAAATTGTATATCTGTCGGAGAACGATTTTTTGAAGCATGTCTCAAACGCAACTACACACCAGAACATAGCAATCAAGATAGACAACAAGCCGTACAAGAATCTAGAAAGCCTCAGAAATCTTGGACCAAATTCGGTGATAGCAATCTTGGATGGAATCGTAGATCCGCAGAACCTAGGTACAATAATTAGAAATGCCGCAGCGATGAATGTCACCCATATAATCACTCAATCTAAATCATCGTGTCATATAACTCCATCAGCTGTAAAAGTTGCATCAGGAGGCTATGAATACGTTGATATGGTGAGTGTAACCAATATAACTCAATCAATCAAACAACTCAAATCCTACGGCTATTGGACTGTTGCATTCGACGAAACCGGAGAAAAAAATATTTTCGACATAGAGATGAATGGAAAAATTTGTCTGATATTTGGCGCAGAAGGTACCGGAATAAGGAGGCTGGTTCTTGATAACTCAGATTTTATCGTCAAAATACCAACATCCAGCTCTTTCCCAACATTAAACGTATCGGCATCTGTTGCTATAGCTTTTTACGAATCCATGAGGCAAAAACTGTCAAAGTAACATTTTGTATTTTTGTATGAACTCTTTTGTAAGCTCAAATCTACTTAGTCGTTTCTGGGTGTTGCATGATCAAAAAATTTTTAAAATCATATCTTGTTGAAAAATTGTCTATGCTTTATACAATAGTTTTTTGGATATGTATTATCATTTTACTTGGCAGATTATTTGCAAGTATGACAATTTTGAGCGAAATAAAAAATAAGTGCGAAGATATAAAAAGAAATATTGATATCCAAGACAAAAAAAATTCCATTCTTACGCAAAAAATATTGGATATGGAGAATAATATTGATTTAATAGAAACCTGCATAAGATCTGGGTTAAAATATGTAAAAAATAATGAAATTGTTGTAAGTATTTAGTCATCAATGCATATCTTGTATTAGAAAATATTAACTGCTTCAGTTGTGCTATAATCATTATTGATTACTGTTGGTGTTTCAGATATGAAGTTTACTATTCATCAGAAGACTCTCGAAAGAGCCTTGTTTCATGCGATAGGTATAATAGAAAAGAATGTTGCTGCTTCAATAAAGGGACATGTTCTGTTGAGCGCAAAAGCCGGTAGAGGCATTATGATTAAAACAACCAACATGGACATTGTATTTGAAACAAATATACCTTGTGATGTTGAGGAATCCGGATCGTATTGCGTACCATCACACCTCCTATACGACATCACAAAGAAAATGAGCTCCAAGTGCGATATTACTGTTCAAAAGCTTGATTCAGATAGAGACGACGATACAATAAACATCTTTAGCGATAGAGCAAGCTTTAAAATAAACTACATTTCTGCAGATAAATTCCCTGTCTTAAATACGGGCGACGATTTCGTTGTCAAGACAAGCATTGGGGTAGCGCAATTCAAAGAAGCTCTCAATATAGCAAAGGTTGCAATACTGAATGATCCAACGAGATTCAGTATGCACGGCATTCACATACACAGAGACTCAGACGACAGCGTCAAGAAATTATATTTTGTATCTACAGATTGGTTTAGAGTTGCTCGATCTAGCATAGATCTCACAGACGATATGCGAGATTTTCCACCTGTGATAGTTTCGCGAAAAACTGTTACAGAACTCTTGAAGCTGCTAGACTCAGCAACATCTGATACATTCGAGCTCATGGTATCAGAGAATAAGATAGCAGCAAATATAGACTGCGGAGATACAAAGACCTCCTTCTGCTCTAGGCTTGTAAGCGGAACATTTCCAAACTACATAAGCGTTATAAACACACAGCATAACAAGAGATTGGTTATCGACAATGAACAATTTATAAAATCAATAGATAGAGTAAGCACAGTTATATCGGACCAGGTTAATGCTGTAAAATTTGATATCTCAAGCAGTAAGGTCGTAATATCTGGCGCAGATCGTGAACTAGGAAGGGCCCAGGAAGAACTGGACGCACAATTCGACTCTGAGCCTATGACAATCAATTTCAATGGCAGATTTATCATAGAGCTTCTCAAGAATATATCAACTAAAAAATCAATCATATTAATGTCTCAAGGAGATATGGCTGTAAAGATATTGCCGGACGCACAGAGGGATGTTGGATGTGAATTTGTCCTCATGCCAATCGAAATAACAAAGGCTTAGCGTTATCAATAAATTTCGATGCTGTTTTTTGATTTTATCTCTCTCGCTTGGTGTTTGTAGGGGCTTGTTTTGTGGACTTAAAACATAAAAACATCATGCATAGAAGAATATTTTTAATTATTTTTTTATCTTCTATGATATGTGGTTTTGTATTTATGTATATACTAAGTAGTCTTCCGTTTTTATTGAGAATAGACGGAGTTAGCTCCAATACAATTACATTACTATCATGTCTATGTAACATACCTTATGCAACTAGAATTTTCGCATCAATACCGATTAAGTTTCTCCTTGGCTCAACAAAAAATAGTATAAAATTGATAAAAATTTTACTACCACTAGTCCAGACCATAGCATCTTTATTAGTATGTATTGTGTGTTTTGCTAGAAATAGATATATAGTTTTCCCTGCGGCTATTTTATCAACAACAATAATCACAATACAAGATATATTACTTGAATACGTTCGATTAGAGCTTTTACCAAAATCTACAACAGCAACTTCCACAACTGTTGGCACAATCGGCCATAAAATTGGACAACTGACGGGAGGGGCAATCGCCATATTGATTGGCCAACATTATTCATTGTATTTTGTTTTTATTGCTTGCGTCTTGAATGGTATAATACTCCAATACATCGACGATAGAGACGAGTATCTTAACAATTGCATTCGCGACTCCAATAAATTATCAAAAAAAATAACATACAGCGAATTATTTCGTATGTTTTTATCAGCAAATTTTATCATAATTATAACGTTTTTGATTTTATACAAATCAACAGATTCCTTTACCCACACATTAAAACCAAATATTTTAACAATAAAGGGTTTTGTAGGTAAAAATGTTTTTGCAATTAATTCCCAGATTAACAGTTTTATTTGCGCCATCTTGAGCGGAGTCGTGATATGTATGTTTAGCAATAAAATAAATACACCGAAAAGAATTACAAAATTTACATATATATCTTCTATTTTACAAATTATACCAGCTATATGCTGGTATTTAATTGCAAGATATACTTTGCCAGTACCTCTCACAACTATCTTGATCTCCGTGAGCTCTATCGTTTTTTGTGTATCCTCTAATTCTCTGAGAATGTTTTTGTCTCATCTATCAGACAAAAACGTTAACAAATATATATTTTTCATGTCGCTGGGTTCAATAGCCAGGGTAATATGTAGCTGTATGTGTTACATATGCTGCATTACTTCATTGGATTACCACATAATGTTTGTTGCGGCAATTATATTTAATCTATTTGCATCAACCATGTTATTAAGATTTTTTTGTTCAGACAACAATAAGACAACATTTTTGTAATTATCTGTGCTTGTATTTCGGTTTTTTTATATATTTAACAATAAGAATAACAACACCACAAACAAACATAACTACAGATAATGTTTGCCCTCCCCTAGTAAGGTTTCCACCGCTATCATCTTTAAGGAAATCAATAAAAAATCTGGCTAAAGCATAATTCAAGAGAAATGCAATCGATATATTTGCTTGCCCAAATTCATTTTTTTTAGACTTCAGCATGAGAGTCAAAATTATAAAATTCACAATACCCTCGGTGAGAGCCTCATATATCTGTGTTGGATGCCTCACAAGGTTGTCTACTCCAGCAAAAACAACACCGAAATTAGAGTTTGTCGGGATACCATATAACTCTTGATTAACGAAATTTGCGCATCTTCCAAGAGCAAGAGATATACTAGCGCAGTAACACAGTATATCACACATAAAAAATATAGGTATCCGAGTCTTACGGCAGTAGTATATTATATATAATGCAGCTGCAATTAGACCGCCATGAAATGATAACCCGCCATTCCTTATGTTAAAAATTTCTAATTTTGCATGACAATAGTAGTCTAACTCGTAAAATATAACATGACCTGCCCTTGCCCCTATAACTATAATTGGCAACAGAATAAACAAAAAATCATTCATTTTTTCTTGGCTTATAATATTATAATACTTGTCTCTTTTTATGATATAAATAGAAAGACGCCTTCCAATCTCGAAAGACATCATGTAAAAAATTGCATACCACTTTATATCTATCCCGAAAAAATTAAACGCATTTGGGGAAAAATCTACAGTAATCACAGAATGTCAACGCTTACTGGTATAATTCTATTATATATTAGCAGATTTTAGCAGACCAGTTTTTATGTCAAATTTATTATTTGTTGCTTTATTCTGCATATTCAATATCTTTGATGTTATTTGCAGTGAGCATGAGGGCAAAAATACAAATGATGACAAACAAATACAATGTACATCTTACGACGCACAGAGCGCAGATTTTCGCTCCATCTTGAAACAAGTAACTATTGGCTTAAGCGCTCAACAATCTCACAAAAACATAGATATACGTTCAAATGGCAGCGCAAACATTCCAAAGCTATATAATACCAACAATAACGATAGTGAAGACGACAAACAAGCTCACCAATATCAAGAACACAAAGAAATAAACGACGTATCCAGAAGGTTTTATAGCGTTAACTTAGGCGGACTTGTATCCATGAATTTCGGAGATGCAAGATATAGCATATCCGGAGGAATAGAGCTTGGTGGATTCTGGATCATTCCACTTGGCGGAGACTCATACGAAGTATCTAAAGAAGGCTCCCCAGGCATTGGCACTCAAGTTGCTGTATATTCCAACAATAGCTCACTCAAAAATGCGATAACTTATAAACTTATTGACAAAGATATTGCCCAAGACCAAAAAACAAACAACGAACAAAAACAAAAATATCCAATCGTTTTATTGAAGCCAACTGGTATATGCCTTGTTGGAGCTAACTTAAACTTTGGTATACTTGGAAAATTTAGAATATTTATTGCCTTAGGATATTGTGCAAGGCAATATAAATTTTTATACAATTGCGATAGCACAAAATTCCAATACGATATACAGAGCATAGAAATTGAATTGTTTAACACAAGTACAACTAAATATGTATGGCGACATGGCTGCTACTTAAGATTGGGATTCGGAATGAGAGTTAATACCATGGTTGTCAAATTATGGTTCAACATCAATTTTTTGAACAATATATTTGTCAGGAATGCAGAGTTTTTAAAATGCAGCGACATTGGTGGCGGTATCAGTTTATCATTTGATTTCCAGCCAAGAAGAAGATTATATTTTTGCGTTACACCATCAGTTGCCTTCAAAATACATAATTTGTCTTCCAGAGTTAATACTATCATTAAATGGTAACACAGTAAATATTGAGGTAAGATGTTCTTACGGGCTCCACTCTTTTATAAAATTATATTGTTATTTTATAGTTGACAGTTTTTGTATATTTTTATTATTTTCTACTATTTTTTGCAGATTTGACATTGATACATGAGTATAGATCTGAGTTGTAGATATATCTTTATGGCCCAGTAGTTTCTGAATAACTATTATATCAGCTCCGTTGTCTAGCAGATGCGTTGCAAAAGAATGTCTCAGAACATGTGGCGATATTTTTTTGATATCTATGCCGCATTCTTCCGCAATTTGATTCAACAATTTATTCACAAACTGCCTTGTAATATGTTTACCGGCTTGCCGTGACGGAAACAGATAGTCGTTATCCCTAGTCATTTTCATAGATTTGATATATCTTAATACTTTATCATATGAGTAGCTGTTAATCGGAACAAGCCTCTCTTTATTGCCCTTGCCGACGACAAGTATCATAGCACTTCCATCGCAAGACGGCTCCATTATTGAGCTAATCTTAAGTGTAATTAACTCAGAAACACGTAGTCCGCATCCGTACAAAATATGAATAATCGCATTCAATCTAATGGCAAACCTGTCGCATTTTTCTATTTTTTCTTCTATTGTTGAAAATATTTTTTTGATTTTATTGAGGTGCATTACCTTAGGTATTGAGATATTGTTTTTTTTAATTGATATATTTGTAGTCGGGTTTTGCTTTAATATATTCTCGTCTATTAAAAATATACAGAGCCTCCTTATAGCAGACATACGCCTCATAACAGATGATTGCTTAAATTCTATCTTGCCAAGATACTCTAGATAACTCGTTATAGTATTTACATGAAAAGCGTCTGCAATATCATCAATTGTAGACAAAGAAAGCGCTATATCACAACAATAAGAGATGAAATGCTCTATGTCATTTACATACGACAAGATTGTTTGCCTTGACAGGTTATCGTCAACCATCATGCATTCAACAAATTTATCCAATATCGGACAAAAGCAATCAGGAATCTTGTTGATATATTTTTTACTATGTAATACGCTTTCTATAATTTGTTTTTCCTTACGCTATACCAAAGATATATTCCATCTGAGACATAATCTTTATGCTACATGAACCAAGAATAGTATATTTCCCATTCTCTTGCTGTATATACTTTGTAAATCCACCAGCCCCCTTCACCATCAGCAGGCCAGCCTCAAACTTACTAAATTCAACATCTCGATATACGACTGCATCATACTTACCAGCAGACAAAAATGCGAGATCTAGTAGTACTGATCCTGTAATACGAGGAATGCAATTATGCCTGTATAGCATCTTATATGATGAGCTATCGCAGGCTACATAAGCTCCCTCAAGACTCGTATTCCTGCTAACCCTTAACTTTTGCTTTGGGGTAAACGAATTTTTACCAGCCTCAGCATAGTAGTATGTATTTCTATATACATCAAATACCACAGCATCACTTTGCTGACCGTCACCATCGTACAAACTTATCGATGTGGCTGAATACGGGATCCCCCTCATTATATTGGCTCTTCCGCTAATTGCGCAGAATGACACAGCATTGCGGATAACATCTGGTCGAATCTTATATTCGTCTGATGACGTTATTCCGTTGACCCTCTTGATCGATATACTCTTTATTTTCTGTGTTATATTTTTTTCGGTATTCTCTAAAAATTTGGCTCTACTTGAACTAGATGTATTCATTTTCTCTAGCTCAAGATAATCGCGCATTGCAAACGAGAAAACATGCTCTATCGTCGTGCTGAGTTGGTATAATCTGCCAGACAAATACATGTGCTATTTCGCCTTTTCAACGTAGCTATGATCAGATGTGTTAATTACAACTCTAGTACCCTGGTCTACATGCTGCGGCACCATGACTTTGACTCCATTTTCTAGTATGGCTGGCTTATATGAAGACGCTGCAGTTTGCCCCTTCACAACAGGCTCGGTTTCTCTTATCTCGAGAACAACAGTCTGAGGAAGAGAGGCGCTTATCACATTCCCATTATGGCTGCACAATTTTACAACCATGCCATCCGAGAGAAAAGAGATTGCATCACCTATAATATCTTGTCCTACTACAACCTGCTCAAATGTTTCTTGATTCATAAATACAAGCTGATCACCTTCCTGATACAGGAATTGCCCATCAGATTCCTCAAGAAACACTCTCTCAACCATTTCAGAAGATCTAAATCTATTGACGAACTTGTTTCCGTCTAAACTTTTGAGTTCTGCCTGAATATAGGCGCCCCCCTTACCCGGCTGAACATGTTGTGTTTTTGTAACGATGCATAATTTGTTGTTATACTCTACAACATTGCCGGTCTTGATATCGTTTGCGCTTACTTTCATGCTTACACACAATGACAAAGAATATGGTAGCGAAGGTGAGACTCGAACTCACGACAAACGGATTATGATTCCGCTACTCTAACCAACTGAGTTACTTCGCCTTCTATGAGATTGTATCACAATTTATGAGAACGCACAAGAAGTGTTATAATTCATGTATAAAATATTATGATGTAAATTCATCAAGTGATAAGCCGTGTAGAGCAAAAACAATTCTGGGCATCTAGCGCAAAAATATTTTACACTTTTCTGTATATCATTTCTATATTCATGTCTTGTGGTATTGTATGCATGGAGTCCACAAAAACAAATCCACCGAAAACAACATTTACACTCTTGAATAAGCCAGAAAAGATGAGCTTCGATTTTATTCATGGCTTAGACGTATTTTGTTATTACTCTACGACCACTCATAAAATAATTGGCATAAGCTTTTCTTACATACCACAAAAGAAAAACAATAGCCTTGCCCGCCTTGCATTAAACATGGAATGCAAGAAAGAACACGAGCAGCCACAACCATTTACATGTCTTAATATCGAGCTAGTCAAGATGATGTCTTTATTCGCTTTCGGTGGCATGGACATAACACCATCCATTTCAATTTCTGCCGGTGTTGGGTTTGCGTGGTCAACGTGGTATTTGTCTGAACCGCCTGAATCGCATTACGCAAAAGGTTTGATCAAACATATAGGAGTCAATAACACAGTTGGGCAAATGAATTTCTTCTGGGGCATCAATGTTAGATTTAACATAATACGTTTCATACATCTTAATCTTGCGCTTAGATACATACCAAAAGGAAATCTGATCAAAAACAAACAAAATGCGTATTCTATTGAGATTGCACGCATGCATTTTATGCTAAGTATTCTAGTTAATGTACCGCTATTTCATAATAAATTATGTATTGGAGGAGGCTATACACTTGGTGCAGCTTCAAAGAAACTAAGTGCAGCCTCAATAGAAAATCTTAATACTTAATAATCAAATACTGTTCCGATCACAAATAATTCTGATACGACATGTAGATAAAATGCCTTAACAAGCAAGATCATTATTGCAATCTCTTGCTTGCTGCCCAACAATACAAACCAGCTAAGCAGCTAAGGCTTTCTCTATTTTCTGCATCACCTCTCCCTCTGCCGTATCTTCTATTATCGATATCTCCTTGGCAAGCCTTTCAACAGCCTCATAGTATATTTGTCTTTCGCTAAATGAAAGATTTAAAATTCCGCCATCCCTGTATATATCTCTTATCACCTCGGCAACCATTTGTAAACTACCAGACTTAAGTTTACTATTATACTCTTGAAATCTCTTGCTCCAGACAATTTTTTTTCTAGTTGCCTTGGTTGACAATGTATCAAATATAGACTGAAGATCATCTTTTGATGCAACGTTACGTAATCCAGAGTCTATCGCCTTCTGTACAGGCAACTTTAACACCAATTTATTTTTTTTAAAAACTATTACAAAAAATGAAATTTCCGAGCCAGCGATTGTCATTGTGTCAATATCCTTCAGAAGACCAACACCGTGTATAGGATATACCACCCAAGATCCAATTTTGAAATTATCAACAGATTGCTTACAAACTTTGAAATTATCAAGAGATTTCTTGTTAGACATTTAACAACCACAAATTTTTATCCAGAACTTAATATAATTTTAACATTTTGAATTTACAAAGTCAAGCATAGTATTATTGTCTCTTATACTTACTTATGTACAAGTATTTATAATATAATTAATACAAAATGCAGAAGGAATTACTATTGCGCACGCTATAAAAATATACGAGAAAAACCCATGCATCTTAACCCCCATCGATTGAGCAATAGATTTTACAAGCATATTTGGGGCATTCCCTATATAAGTCAGAGAGCCCATCACAACAGCGCCGGAAGATATTGCAACAAGAATATGCTTAGACATCATAAGGCTTTCCGCATCTCCAGCTATATTAAAAAACAAAAGATATGATGGGGCATTGTCAAGTACAGAAGACACAAGGCCGCACATCCAGTAATATATATTTGGCAAAGAAACATATTGCGATATACTTCTAACTATGCTAGATATATATTCCTGATTATTGTACAAAAGCAGCATAACAGGAGCTATAGTTATAAATATTGCTAAGAATGCTAATATAACCTCCTTTATAGGGCCATATTCTATTTTATTGCTAAGATTACTGTTGCTCTTATTAATGAATTTTGCCGTTAATATTGACGTCAACCCTGACGCAAGTACTATCACATTTTTTACGACCTGATTCTTGACAAAAATTGATACTATAATGACTGCCAATAAAAAGAAATTATGGCTTCCTGATATTGCTATTGATGTTTGCGTATTACGGTGGGTATAATTATGTTTTACAATATATATTTTATCGTATACATAAAAAATGAACAATATAAAAACAATATACAACAACCAAGTTAGAAACAGATTCTTCGTGACCCAAAAGAATGATACACCGTTCAAATAACCGACAAATAAAGGCGGATCCCCAAGTGGAGTCAAAAGACCACCAATATTGGAAACTATTACAATGAAAAAAACCATCATATACGCTATGTTACCGCGATTCTCGTTGATTTTTATAAAAGGTTTTGCGAGAAGCATCGAAGCTCCCGTTGTACCAATGATAGAAGACAAGCATCCACCAATAAATAAGAGTATAGAATTATTTCTTGTTGTATCACTCATTTGTATGTTTATATTTATATTGCAAGATATTATATACAATGATGATATTGTGCATATAAATGGTATGTATTCATACAACAATGCGTGGTGTATAAGATGCTTAAACTGGTCAACATCAAGAAATATTAGATCGCATACAACAGAAATACAAGTAATTACAAGAAGGTAGCAAACCATATACTTGTGCCAAAACCTAGCTGCTACAAGAGGAAGAAGCGACAGAGACAACAATACGACCAAGAACGGTATGTACAACAAGATTTCTTTCATCATTTTTTTATTTTTTTTGAGTATATTTTATTCAAAAATAATACTATTGTCAATTTTTAAACATAACGATAAATTAGGTCTTTGCCATAAAATTAAAACAATAATATAAACAAAAAGTTTTTAATGGCATCTCTAGCATTTAAGACAAGATAAAATACTTTGTATTTAAGTCAATAAATTATTTTTTACATGCGTTTACTTCACAAATAATAAACCGTACTTATGCAATTGCAACATTTTACCTCTTGATAACTGATGTGGTTTTATAGTACAATGGGCCATTGGGTGCGATAAATTTTACACAGTTACTACGATGAGCACGAAGAAAGAGACGACCAAGCTAGAACACTATTTAGACGATAGTCAGTTAGAATATTTCAGGACAATACTTCAAAAATGGAGATCTGATATAATCAAGAACAACAACAAACACACATCTATGCTTGAAGAGCATGTAAATGAATCGGACGACATAGATACTGCTTACAATATAGCAAGCAAAATGACTGAGCTCCAGCTGGAAAATAATGCAAGGCAACTCCTGCACCAGATTGACGAAGCAATAGAAAGAATAGACAACGGTACCTACGGATATTGCGAAGAAACAGGAGACCCGATCGGATACAAGAGGCTCCAGGCTATGCCTATAGCAACATTATGTATTGAAGCTCAATCTAGACTAGAAAAAAGAATAGGAAGAATACAGAGGGAAAATAACATTGCGTATTAATCTTGTGGCTATAGTCGGCGAGGCAAATTCTGGTAAGTCAACCCTCATAAATAATATCTTGGGAGAGAAAATTTCCATAGTTTCGCCTAAGGCCCAGACTACCAGAAACAATATACACGGGATAAAATCAATAAATGATACTCAAATAGTCTTCGTTGATACTCCTGGGTTTTGTAAAACAAAGTCAAATATAAACAGAATACTTCACAAAAATGCAAAGTCAGCATATATAGATTCAGACACAATATTGGTAATAATAGATGCTCTGAGCAGAAATAATACAAATATTTTTAATTTTCTAGACTCAATAAAAGCGTTTGAACATTGCAATATTATTGCAGCAATTAATAAGGTTGATTGCGCAACAAAAGAATCTATACTTGGGATAGCATCTAATCTTAAAGACCGTAACTTTGTTAAGCACACATTCATGATATCTGCCAAAAGAGGCGACGGAATAAACGATTTGGAGAAGTGTCTCGTATCAATGTCCAGGGATGGCACATGGTATTACGATGAGAAACAAATAACAAATCTACCGATATCATTCAGGCTCGCAGAAATCACTAGAGAAAAGGTTTTTCTCTTGCTGCATCAAGAATTGCCATACAATATTTATGTCGAAACAGAGGTTATTCAAGAATTCAAATCAAAAGTTATAATTCACCAGGCAATAGTAGCGTCAAAACCAAACCATAAAATGATAATAATAGGAAGTGGGTCGTCAATGATTAAAGAGATTAAGAGACTTGCGGCACCAGATATGAAAAAACTTTTTGGTGGCAAAAATATTACTCTAAAACTCTTCGTAAAAATAGAAAAAAACTGGGATACAAAAAAGGAGCACCTCAGAAACTCTTACCTTGCTTGATTCGGAGAATAAATTATGTTCCGCATGTTTTTTCAAATACCAAGAGAAATGATACCAGAGATAAACAATTGGATGGATGCCAACGAAATACATAACGTATCATTGTTTGAAGACGAGGCATCAGGTTTTTTAGACACACTTGATGAAAATGGCTTCCCGGTCGCGAAATTATACAATGTAGAAATATACCATGACGACAATTCCAAACTTTTGAGCATGAGACAAGAATGTCACGATATATTTGGTATTGAATCTTGTATAATAGATGCTATTGATGATATTGATTGGGAGAAGGTATATATAGACAACCTAAAACCAACAAAAATTGGGAAATTTTACTTATATAACGACAATTACCATGTGTCATGCAACGATTTAATAAATGTAAAAATAAATTCTGTTATGGCCTTTGGCACAGGCGAGCACGAAACAACAGCAATGTCAATAGAGCTGCTATCACATATTCCTTGTCCAAGCGTATCAAGCATTCTTGATATGGGATGCGGAACTGGAATATTAGGAATATGCTCAGCAAAATTATTTCCCGAAGCGTCACTTACGTCGGTTGATATAGATCCAAATGCATTGGAGGCAACGAAATCTAATTTCGAAGCAAATGGTATTGCTGGCGATATACTAATCAACGATAATAACAATAAATTCTTTAACGAAAACACAAAACAATTTGACTTAATATTATGTAATATTTTACAAAACCCATTAATACAAATGAAGGATGAGTTTTTACAAATTTTGAGAGGATATATAATTACTTCTGGATATATCCGAGATCAAGAATACTCAATTCTCGCGGCATATAAAGACATGAATCTCATACATACTCTCAGCAAAAACCAGTGGGTTGCTCACTTATTTTCTTATAATACTGCTTAATATTTGTTATAATATCCGAAATATAAATCAACCTATTCAGTATTATATTTCTAAATTGAATTTTCTTAGATTTGCATTTGAAGATTACGCAAGTTTACAATTGGAATACACATATTTTAATAAAAGATTTTCGATGTCTTGCTACAATTTATACACAACACATAACATTTGCATATATCTAAAACATATCATTATTTTTTACATTGCGCATTCCAATATCAAGTGCAACACCTAACTAAACCCCTAAGCAGCTAACTGTCTCTCATATTCATCAATAGGTCTTCTCCATTCTAACACCTTCTTCGGTTGTCTATTTATCTTGTCTACAGTTGTCATCAACTCCTTATTATCTATCATAGAT